>DEIK01000076.1 GCA_002352425.1 Rhodobacteraceae bacterium UBA2776 | reverse complement strand
GCTCCGGAGGTTCTGTAACATGGCTGCTAAATTGAAAAAGGGCGACAAGGTTGTCGTGCTTTGCGGTAAAGACAAAGGCAAAGAGGGTGAAATTTCATCCGTAACGCCTGCTACTGGCAAAGCCATCGTTGAGGGTGTGAATGTTTCCATCCGCCACGTTAAACAGTCCCAGAATGCACAAGGTGGCCGCATCCCACAGGCGATGCCGATCCAGCTGTCAAATCTGGCACTTCTCGATAGCAAAGGCAAAGCAACACGCGTTGGCTTCCGTGAGGAAGACGGCAAGAAAGTGCGCTTCGCTAAAACAACGGGGGAGACTGTATAATGCTTGATGATGCGCAATACACCCCGCGCCTGAAGGGTATCTACAAAGACACCGTTCGCGCCGCGTTGAAAGAACAGTTCTCCTATAAGAACGATATGATGATTCCCAAGCTCGACAAGATCGTGTTGAACATGGGCATCGGCGAAACTGTTAAAGACACCAAAAAGATCAAATCGGCAGAAGCTGAATTGACCGCGATTGCCGGCCAAAAGGTCGTCATCACAAAGGCTAAAAAATCTGTTGCGAGCTTTCGGGTTCGCGAAGACATGCCTTTGGGTGTTAAAGTGACACTTCGTGGCAACCAGATGTATGAATTTCTGGACCGCCTGATCGTCGTTGCTATGCCTCGTATCCGAGATTTCCGTGGGATTTCCGCGAAATCGTTTGATGGCCGCGGCAACTACGCAATGGGTCTGAAAGAGCATATCGTTTTCCCTGAAGTTGACTACGATAAAGTTGACGAAATTTGGGGAATGGACATCGTAATCGCGACGACCGCAAAGACTGATGCGGAAGGAGAGGCATTGTTAAAAGCACTTAACATGCCTTTCGTAAGTCAGAGCGCGTAGGAGTTAGAACATGGCTAAAAAAGCAATGGTTGAACGTGAACTGAAGCGCAAAAAGTTGGTGGCGAAATATGCCGCTAAACGGGCAGCGCTGAAAGAGATCGTAAGAGACGAAAGCAAACCGATGGAAGAGCGTTTTAAAGCGACCCTGAAGCTTGCTAAACTACCTCGTGATTCATCAGCAACGCGGCTTCATAACCGCTGTCAGCTGACGGGTCGTCCTCACGCTTACTACCGTAAGCTTAAAGTATCGCGGATCGCGTTGCGGGAACTTGGCAGTAATGGCCTGATCCCCGGCATGGTCAAGTCTAGCTGGTAAGGGAGAGAACGTATGAACGATCCTATCGGCGATATGCTCACACGTATCCGGAATTCCCAGATGCGCGGTAAATCAACTGTTATGACACCAGCCTCCAAGCTTCGCGCTCGGGTGTTGGAAGTATTGGCAGATGAGGGCTACATTCGTGGTTTTGAAGCAATGACTGGGGCCGACGGCCATCCAGCAATTGAAATCAGCCTTAAATATTTCGATGGCACTCCTGTCATTCGCGAACTGCGTCGGGTTTCAACCCCTGGCCGCCGCGTTTACATGGGCGTTAAGGAAATCCCAACAGTCCGTCAGGGCCTTGGTGTTTCGATTGTCTCCACGTCGCAAGGCGTGATGTCGGATGCTGCAGCACGTAACGCCAATGTTGGCGGCGAAGTGCTTTGCACCGTATTCTAGGGGAACAATATGTCGAGAATTGGTAAAAAACTGGTCGACCTGCCAAGTGGTGTTAGCGCATCCGTGTCTGGTCAGACTATTGAAGTTAAGGGCCCAAAAGGCACGCTTAGCTTTACGGCAACGGATGATGTGACGCTGACAATTGATGGCGAAACTGTTTCGGTTAAGCCACGCGGGTCTTCCAAGCGTGCGCGCCAACAGTGGGGCATGAGCCGCACGATGGTCGCAAACTTGGTCACCGGTGTGACGACCGGCTTTAAGAAGGAGCTGGAACTGAACGGTATTGGCTACCGGGCACAGATGCAGGGCAATATCCTGAAACTGACGCTTGGTCTGTCCCATGACGTTAACTTTGAAGTGCCGTCCGATGTGACGGTCACCGCACCTAAGCAAACTCAAATCATCATCGAAGGCATTGATAGCCAACGTGTTGGCCAGATTGCTGCGGAAATTCGCGCTTGGCGTAAACCGGAGCCTTACAAAGGCAAGGGCATCAAGTACAAAGATGAATATATCTTCCGTAAAGAAGGTAAGAAAAAGTAAGGACCAAGGGTATGGCAAACAGCAAAAGAGTTCTGTTTCAGAAACGCCGCCTGCGCGTTCGGAACCGGTTGCGGAAAAATGCAAATGGGCGTCCGCGTCTGTCTGTTCACCGCAGCAACAAAAACATCAGCGTTCAGCTGATCGACGACGTGAACGGCGTAACACTGGCCTCGGCTTCCACTATGGAAAAAGCCTTGGGCATGGTTGGCAAGAACAATGTCGAAGCAGCTACCAAAGTTGGTGCTGCGATTGCAGAACGCGCAAAGAAAGCCAAAGTATCGGAATGCTATTTCGATCGCGGCGGCTTCCTCTTTCACGGTAAAGTTAAGGCCTTGGCCGACGCTGCCCGTGAAGGCGGCCTCAAGTTTTAGGAGACGAGTTTATGGCTAGAGATAATAATCGGGGTAATCGTCGCGATCGTGATGAAAATCCAGAATTCGCCGATCGTCTTGTTGCGATCAACCGCGTTTCTAAAACCGTAAAAGGTGGTAAGCGCTTTGGTTTCGCAGCTCTTGTGGTTGTTGGTGATCAAAAGGGCCGCGTTGGGTTTGGCAAAGGTAAAGCCAAAGAAGTACCCGAAGCGATCCGCAAAGCCACGGAGCAGGCCAAGCGCCAGTTGATCCGTGTGCCACTGCGCGAAGGCCGCACGTTGCACCACGATGTTCAGGGCCGTCACGGCGCTGGCAAGGTGGTGATGCGCACGGCTCCAGAGGGGACTGGTATTATTGCTGGTGGCCCAATGCGTGCTGTGTTCGAAATGTTGGGTGTTAAGGACGTTGTGTCCAAATCGCTTGGCTCGCAGAACCCTTACAACATGATCCGCGCTACAATTGACGGGCTGAAAAAAGAATCCAGCCCACGCAATGTTGCACAGCGTCGTGGTAAAAAGGTTGCTGACATTCTGGGCAAACCCGCCGAAACCAATACTGCTGAAGAACCAGCAGAAGCGTAAGGAGACGATCCAATGGCAAAAACTATTGTTGTCAAGCAAACCGGCTCTCCGATCCGCCGTCCGGCCAAACAGCGCCAGACACTGATTGGTTTGGGTCTGAACAAGATGCATAAAACACGCGAGCTTGAAGACACACCCGCGGTACGCGGTATGGTCGCCAAGGTCTCTCACATGGTTGAGATCATCGAAGAGCGCGGCTAAGTGTTTTCTTTGAAAGAAAACAGGTCGAAATCTTTTGAAGATTTCGGGTTACATAGAAACGCCTCGAGGAGACTCGGGGCGTTTTCGTGAATGGTGATCCGGCGGCTTGGGAGTTGCTATCTTGAGTTGGGCGTTGCCCTATGTCGCGCTTTCGCTTGATTTAACATCGGCTATACTAACGCTTGCGTAGAATCAGGAGAGACCAAAATGCCCTTCACCCCAACTGGCCAATTCAAGGCCGTGATCAAGGCCATCGACACCGTAAACTCTGAAGACCCACGTACGACCATCGTGGAGGGTATCGAGCACCCCTATGAAAGTGTCTATGCAGACCGGATGACCGAAACTATGCAACGGATGTATCCTGAGGCCTCCGAGTTGCTGCGGATTGCGGCACGTGCGCAGCATATTCGCCGCTGGCAAATCCCGCGCGATACCTATCCTCGCAACAAGGAAGGCTATCAAAAATGGCGTCTTGAAATGCGTCAGCTGCACGCTGATCTGGTGGGCGGCATCATGAGTGACAACGGCTATTCGGCTGATGACATCGCGCTGGTTGGCACGTTCCTGCGCAAAGAGCGGTTGAAGCGGGACGGGGACTCGCAAGCCTTAGAGAACGTCGTTGATGTGGTATTCCTAGGCTACTACTGGGATGATTTCGTCACAAAGTTTTCCGACTATGATGATGACAAGTTGATCGACATCGTTGGTAAAACCCTGCGCAAAATGTCGAGCCACGGCCACGCCGCGGCTTTGGCGTTGGATTTGCCACCTGAAACCGTGCGTATTGTAATGGCAGCTGTTGAGCGAGAGAAGGACACACTCGCGGCCATGGCTAAACGCGAAACTGGGTAGGCGCGCGCGTTTCGAAAATTTGTTTACTGGTGTTTTGGCGTCAGAACGGGGTAGTCTCGTCAGAATTAAGAATAAAAAACACTAAACAACAGAGGGATCGCCAGATGAAAACCAAGACTCCAAAATTGACCGAGATGGGTGTGATGAACCCCGAGCAAATTATTGGGTACGCATCTGTGCAGATCGCCGAAGATATGGACGTATTGAAGATCAATTACAAACGCCCAAAAGGCTCGTTCCTACCCAAACGGCGCAGGTATGAATTCAAACGCATTGGCAAGCCGATGCCAGGGTCCGATCTGCGTGGCACCGCTGCTATTCGTTATGAAATTTCGCCGATGCTGTCGCAGGCTACTTTCGAAATGGATGCCATTTTGGCTGATAGCAAACGTATGGTCGCCACCAAGGAAAGCCTAAAGGCGGAATTGGACGCGATGCAGGCCGAAATCAAGGCTCATATCACGCATTTGTCCGAAATGATTGATACGCTAGACTAAGCTTGCACTGATAACCGTATTGATACTTGCCCGCGGGCGCGCATAGGTCTATACGCGCCCAGTGGTGATTCAATTTGTCACCTATATGAAACATTTAAGCCGTGGTTGGTCCTTTTCGCTCGTGACCATATCCGGCAAGGAGAGAGCGATATGAAACTGAATGAATTGCGCGACAATCCGGGTGCAACCAAAGCCCGTAAACGCATTGGCCGTGGCCCGGGTTCCGGCACTGGTAAAACTGGTGGCCGTGGTATCAAAGGTCAAAAATCCCGTTCGGGTGTGGCGATCAAGGGTTTTGAAGGCGGCCAAATGCCCCTCTACCAACGCTTGCCAAAACGTGGCTTTAATAGCCGTAACCGCAAAAGCTTTGCTGTTGTTAACTTGAGCATTCTGCAGAAATTCATCGATGCCAAGAAATTGGACGCCAAAAAAGCCATCACCGAAGAAGCATTGCTGGAAGCCGGTGTTATTCGCCGCGTTCTGGACGGTGTTCGTGTGCTGGCCAAAGGCGAGATAACATCCAAGGTGAAGCTGGAAGTGACCGGCGCATCCAAGGCTGCGATCGAGGCTGTTGAAAAAGCAGGTGGCTCCCTAACAGTCACAACTGCGCCAAAGGCAGCTGCCGAGACTGAATAACCTCTTGTGAGACGCCCATCGGGCGCTTACATAGATTTAAGTTTTCCTAACGCCGCCAACCGGAAAACCGGTTTGGCGGCGTAATCATTTAACAATGAGGCCCTAAATGGCATCCGCAGCAGAACAAATGGCAGCCAACATGAGCTGGGGCGCTTTTGCCAAATCAGGCGAATTGCGCTCGCGCATCGTATTCACCATCGGATTGCTGATGGTTTATCGTTTGGGCACTTTCATTCCGGTTCCCGGTATTGATGGCAGCGCACTGCGTGAATTTATGGACAACGTGTCTGGTGGGATCGGCGGCATGTTGCAGATGTTCACCGGTGGTGCGTTGGGGCGGATGGGTATTTTCGCGCTAGGGATCATGCCGTATATTTCAGCCTCGATCATCATTCAGCTGCTGACGGCCATGTGGGCCCCTCTGGAGCAGTTGAAAAAAGAAGGCGAGCAAGGCCGCAAGAAGATCAACCAATATACCCGCTACGGCACGGTATTCCTGGCGACCCTTCAGGCATACGGCTTGGCCAAATCGCTTGAGGCTGGCGGGCTTGCCGCCACGCCGGGCCTTTATTTTGAAGCGGCAACAGTGATTACGCTGGTTGGCGGCACCATGTTCCTGATGTGGCTGGGCGAGCAAATCACCGCACGCGGCATTGGTAACGGTATCTCGTTGATCATCTTTGTCGGCATCGTTGCTGAAATTCCCGCGGCCATCGCGCAGTTCTTGGCGCAAGGCCGTTCCGGTAGCCTTAGCCCGGCCGTTATTATCGCGGTGATTGTCATGGTGATTGCGGTGATTGCCTTTGTGGTGTTCATGGAGCGCGCGCTGCGCAAGATCCATATCCAATACCCGCGGCGTCAGGTTGGCATGAAAGTCTATGACGGCAGCAATTCGCACCTGCCCGTCAAGGTTAACCCAGCCGGTGTTATCCCTGCTATTTTCGCCTCATCGCTATTGCTGTTGCCAACCACGGTTGCCACCTTCTCGGGTCAATCGACCAGCCCGTTGATGTCGACCATTCTGGCCTACTTTGGCCCGGGTCAACCGCTGTATCTGTTGTTCTTTACGGCTATGATCGTGTTCTTCACGTTTTTCTACACATACAACGTGGCTTTCAAAACGGATGATGTGGCGGACAATCTGAAAAACCAAAATGGCTTTGTGCCCGGCATCCGCCCTGGCAAAAAGACCGCCGAGTATTTGGATTACGTTGTGACCCGTTTGTTGGTCATTGGCTCGGCCTATTTGGCGGCGGTTGCATTGCTGCCGGAAATCCTGCGTAGCCAGTTCGCGATCCCGTTCTATTTCGGCGGCACGTCCGTATTGATTGTGGTTTCAGTGACAATGGATACAATTCAACAAGTGCAATCGCATATGTTGGCCCATCAATACGAAGGGCTGATTGAAAAATCTCAACTGCGTGGTAAAAAGCGCCGCAACAAGGTGACTAGCAGAAAATGAATATTATCCTTCTCGGACCTCCAGGTGCTGGCAAAGGCACACAAGCACGTCGTTTGGTAGAAGAACGCGACATGATCCAGTTGTCGACTGGTGATATGTTGCGCGAAGCCAAGGACAGCGGGACCGAGATGGGTGAGAAGGTTGCTAAAGTCATGGCGGCTGGTCAGTTGGTGACAGATGAGATCGTAATCGGCTTGATCGAAGAGAAACTGCAGGGTGATAACGCGGGTGGTTTTATCTTTGACGGGTTCCCACGCACTTTGCCACAGGCTGATGCCTTGGGTGAGTTGCTGACGAAATACAACAATACGCTGGACGTTGTGGTTGAAATGCAGGTCGATGACGAAGCACTTGTTAACCGGATCACAGGGCGTTTCACCTGTGGTGGTTGTGGCGAGGTTTATCACGACGACACCAAACGCCCCGCCAAGGAAGGTGTTTGCGATGTTTGCGGCAAAAGCGACATGAAACGCCGCGCCGATGACAACGCTGACGCGTTGCGCACCCGCCTGATGGAATACTACAAAAAGACCTCGCCTTTGATTGGGTATTACTATGCCAAGGGGGATCTGAAATCCATAAACGGGCTGGGCGAAATTGAAGATGTGGCGGCCTTGATCAAGACGGCGCTCAACTAAGCTGTAAAGCCTCTTGACCAACCCTTAAAAACGCCATAGTTCAACTCATCTCGCAAGAGAATCATCATGCTTAATCAAGCGACGGTTTGGATAGTATGAAATTGGAATTCAACGACGGCCCGCAAGGTTAATCCTTCGGGCTTTGGTTGTGAAAAAAGGCTCTGGTATTACGGAGCCGCAACAAAGAAGGAATGTGACACGTGGCACGTATTGCCGGCGTAAATATCCCGACCCATAAACGGGTCCCGATCGCCCTGACTTATATCACTGGTATTGGCCAAACATCAGCCGAGAGCATCTGTGAAGCCGTTAAAATCGACGCAACCCGTCGTGTTAACGAACTTTCCGATGCCGAGGTTCTGGCCATCCGTGAACATATCGACGCAAATTTCACTGTTGAAGGTGACCTGCGTCGTGAAATCCAGATGAACATCAAACGTCTGATGGATCTTGGTTGCTACCGTGGCCTGCGTCACCGTCGTAACCTTCCTGTTCGTGGTCAACGCACCCATACGAACGCTCGCACTCGCAAAGGCCCTGCACGGGCTATTGCTGGTAAGAAAAAATAAGGAGGGTTTGATCAATGGCACGTGAAAAGACACGCACAAAGCGCAAAGAGCGCAAGAATATCGCCTCTGGCGTTGCACACGTTAATTCGTCGTTCAACAACACGAAAATCCTGATCTCTGATGTTCAGGGCAACGCGATTGCATGGTCCTCAGCTGGTACGATGGGCTTTAAGGGCTCACGTAAATCTACGCCTTACGCGGCGCAGATGGCGGCTGAAGATGCAGGCAAAAAAGCACAAGAGCACGGCGTGAAAACGCTGGAAGTTGAAGTTCAGGGTCCGGGTTCCGGTCGTGAATCAGCGCTACGTGCTTTTGCTGCAATTGGTTTGAATGTCACTTCGATCCGTGACGTTACACCAATCGCGCACAACGGCTGTCGGCCACCAAAGCGCCGCCGCGTTTAACGCATTACTACGCTCGGACCGTTGGGGTTTTCCAACTGTCCGAGTTCGTCATTTTTTACCTCGGGCGTTTTCGGACTTAGGGACATGATCCGAAAACTTGAATGGAGGCGACACACATGATCCATAAGAACTGGCAAGAACTGATTAAGCCAACGCAACTGGTTGTGACACCAGGTGCAAACCCCGCAACACAAGCAACTGTTATTGCTGAGCCACTTGAGCGCGGCTTTGGCCTGACAATGGGCAACGCCCTGCGTCGTGTACTGATGTCCAGCCTTCAAGGTGCGGCGATCACAAGCGTTCAGATCGACAATGTTTTGCACGAATTCTCGACCATCGCAGGTGTTCGCGAAGACGTGACTGACATTGTATTAAACCTTAAAGGCGTTGCTTTGTCGATGGAAGTCGAAGGCCCTAAGCGCCTGTCGATTTCGGCAAAAGGTCCAATGGTTGTGACCGCTGGCGATATCTCCGAATCTGCAGGCATCGAGGTTTTGAACAAAGACCACGTGATCTGTCAGCTGGATGATGGCGCTGATTTGTTCATGGAACTGACTGTGAATACTGGCAAAGGCTATGTTGCTGCTGAAAACAACCGTCCAGAAGATGCGCCAATTGGACTGATGCCGATCGATGCGATTTATTCGCCGGTTCGCAAGGTGTCTTATGACGTGCAGCCGACCCGCGAAGGTCAGGTTCTGGACTATGATAAACTGACGCTGAAACTGGAAACAGACGGCTCGATCACTGCCGAAGATGCCGTAGCGTTTGCTGCGCGTATTTTGCAAGATCAACTGTCGATCTTCGTGAACTTCGATGAGCCTGAAGCGGCTAACCGTCAAGAGGAAGACGATGGCCTGGAATTCAACCCGCTGCTGCTGAAGAAAGTAGACGAGTTGGAATTGTCGGTTCGTTCGGCGAATTGCCTGAAAAACGACAACATCGTTTATATCGGTGATTTGATCCAGAAAACTGAAGCTGAAATGCTGCGCACACCGAACTTTGGCCGCAAATCTTTGAACGAGATCAAAGAAGTGTTGTCGGGCATGGGTCTGCATTTGGGCATGGACGTTGAAGATTGGCCACCAGAGAATATCGAAGATCTGGCGAAGAAATTCGAAGACCAGTTCTAAGAAATTTGGGGCGGACAATGATCCGCCCCACTTAATGCCCGCTTAGGCGGGGAAAAATGGGCAATACCGCCCCAAGGAGAGCAGCTCACGCATGGGCCGCCAGACAAAGTATAAACCTGAAGAAGGATTAATATAATGCGCCACGCAAGAGGTTACCGCCGTCTAAATCGCACCCATGAACACCGTAAGGCATTGTTTGCCAACATGGCTGGGTCGTTGATTGAGCACGAACAAATCAAAACCACGCTGCCAAAGGCCAAAGAACTGCGCCGCATCGTGGAAAAACTGATCACACTTGGCAAACGCGGCGATCTGCATGCCCGCCGCCAAGCCCGCGCACGGCTGAAAGAAGATCAGTATGTTGCCAAACTTTTTGACATTCTCGGCCCACGCTACAAAGAGCGTAACGGCGGTTATGTGCGCGTTCTGAAAGCTGGTTATCGTTATGGTGACATGGCACCGATGGCGATCATCGAATTCGTTGATCGTGATCCAGCCGCCAAAGGCGCTGCTGACAAGGCCCGCGTTGCGCTCGAAGAAACAACCGGCGAAGAATAGGTTTCAACATCAGTTGAATTCTATATTGACCTCGCCTTCGGGCGGGGTTTTTTGTTGTTAACTTAACCCATGCGCAACGAATACTGGGTATGTATTTGCCATCAGCATAACAATTTAGGGTTGACGTTGTTTCAGCCAGGGCGTCTAAAAAGACATGTTCGAAAAGACAGTGTTTGATCGTGAACTCAATAAACTCGGCGATTTGGCCCCAAGAGGTTACTTTGCTGCATTGCACATCCGATTCACATCACCACTGATGTCGTTTCAGACATATGATCCAAAATGGACGGATCATTATACCGAGAATGGCTATGTTTTACGTGACCCAATGACGGCGTGGGGCTTTTGCACCACGGGTTGGACCAGGTGGAGCAATAGAATCATTCCTGACCCTTTCGGCATCTTCAAAGAAGCCGCAAGTTTTGGGCTGACCTATGGGGCAACGATCTCTTATGGGCCAATCCGTTCTCGGACAATTGTCAGCGTGGCACGCGCAGATCGGGAATTTGAAGACAGCGAGATTGAAGAGGCGCAAGCCATCGCCAATCGGTTGCACGACATGACCGAACCGCCACACCGGCTTACAAAAGCGCAGACTGAGGCACTTAAATTGATTGCGGACGGTTACAGGCACGCAGCAGCTGCTGCAAAAATTGGAATTTCGGAAAGTGCCCTAAAAGCTCGTCTGACATCTGCCCGTCAAAAGCTTATGGCTCGCACCACTGCCGAAGCCATTCAGCGTGCCAAGGATTACGGTTTGCTCTGAATGTTTCTACCTTCCGCAAGGTTCACTTAAAAATTAACCTTCTGGGGGTTCCTATGCAAACGACTACACTTTCTTTCGAAAATATCCACAACTATGGCGAGCTGTTCGCCAATATGTTTCGCGCTCGCCGTGAACTTTTCATCGTACAAAACAAATGGGATTTGCCCGAGGCACTGGGTATGGAGTTCGATCAATATGATACGCCAGCCAGCCGCTGGGTCGTTGTTCATGATGAGTTGGGGCAGGTGCTCGCGGGCAACCGATTGACACCGACGACGGCACATTGTGGCATTTACAGCTACATGATCCGTGATGCGCAAAATGGGTTGCTGGATACCATCCCTTCCACTCTGTTGTATGAGCCGGCGCCAATTGGCGAAACGATTTGGGAAAGCTCGCGTTTGTTTGTGTCACATGATGTGCCTGCCCGATTGCGCCGCCGCGTGCATGCGCAATTGGTGCTGGAGCTGGCCAAGGCCGCGCGAAATCTGGGTGCGACCCAATGTCTGACGTTGCTGAACGCCAACTGGCCACGTTGGGCCAAACGTGTTGGTGTCGATATGACGGCGATGGGGCCCGTGATGAAGATTGACGGGATCAACAATCAGGTGGTCTCGATGAATTTTGCCTCCAACTTGCACTAAGAACGGACCTTCCGGTCTGTCGGAAGGTCCATTTTGCTTTTCTCTTTGGGCGTGGGAGCATAGATTTGTCGCATGACAGATTTATTCGACTCCACGCCCGAGACACCTTCAGGGGACGCGCCGCGCCCGCTGGCGGATCGCTTGCGCCCACAGAGCTTGGGCGAAGTGATCGGTCAGGAGCAAGTGATAGGCCCTGACGCACCGCTTGGCACCATGCTGCAAGCTGGTAGTTTGTCGTCGCTGATTTTGTGGGGGCCGCCTGGTGTTGGCAAAACCACCATTGCGCGGCTGTTGGCGGATGAAACCGAGTTGGCCTTTGTGCAAATCAGTGCGATTTTTACTGGCATTGCTGATTTGAAAAAGGTGTTTCAAGCCGCCAAAATACGGCGGCAAAACGGACGCGGCACGCTTTTGTTTGTCGACGAAATCCACCGGTTTAACAAAGCCCAACAAGACGGGTTTTTGCCTTACATGGAAGATGGCACCATCATTTTGGTGGGGGCCACGACGGAAAACCCATCCTTTGAGCTGAATTCGGCCGTGCTGTCGCGCAGTCAGGTTTTGGTGTTGAACCGTTTGGCGCTGTCCGATCTGGAGCGGCTTGCACAGAGGGCCGAGAAGGAATTGAACCACGCGCTGTCCTTAACAGGCGAGGCCCGCGAGGCGTTGTTGGAAATGGCGGACGGCGACGGGCGGGCGTTGTTGAACCTGATTGAGCAAGTGATCTCATGGAAGGGTGACAAAAAACTGGATGTCGAGGGTCTGGGCAAGCGCCTGATGCGCCGCGCCGCGATTTACGACAAAAGCGGTGACGAGCATTACAACCTGATCTCTGCCCTGCATAAATCTGTGCGCGGATCGGACCCTGACGCCGCGCTTTATTGGATGGCACGCATGCTGACAGGTGGCGAAGACCCGCGCTATTTGGCGCGGCGCATCACCCGCATGGCCGTTGAAGACATCGGGCTGGCCGACCCGCAAGCCCACGCGGTGTGCTTGCATGCTTGGCAAACCTACGAGCGGCTCGGCAGCCCCGAAGGTGAGTTGGCGTTGGCCCAAGCGGTAACCTATTTGGCACTGGCCCCGAAATCCAACGCGGCTTATGTGGCTTATAAAATGGCGATGGCCGCGGCCAAGAAAACGGGTTCTGAACCGCCGCCCAAACACATTTTGAATGCGCCGACGTCGATGATGAAGGATCAGGGCTATGGTGACGGCTATGCCTATGACCACGATGCCGAGGACGGGTTTTCAGGACAGAACTATTTCCCTGATGCGATGAAGCATGGGGTCTATTACCAACCGGTCGAGCGCGGGTTTGAGCGCGAGTTGAAAAAGCGCACTGATTACTTTGCCAAGCTGCGCGCCAAACGCCAGAAGAGTTGACATTGCGCCCCAAGCGCGAAAGAGAAGGCGCTATGATTACAAGTATTGTTCAAGTTGCCATTGGCGGTGCCATTGGGGCCGTAGGCCGTTACCTGACAGGCGTCGCTGCGGTGCGCGTGATGGGGCATGGTTATCCGTGGGGCACGTTGACAGTGAACGTTTTTGGATCGTTCCTGATGGGCGTTTTGATCGTGGTTTTGATGGGCAAGGATGGCGGCATGAAAGCCGCGCCGTTGTTGATGACAGGTATGCTCGGCGGGTTCACAACGTTTTCGGCGTTCTCACTGGATGCATTGACGATATTTGAACGTGGACAGATTGGGCAAGCGGTGCTGTATGTCATCGCATCAGTGGTGCTGTCACTGCTGGCAATATTTTTAGGCGTGATGATCGCGCGGGGGATCTGGGCATGAGTGGTGTTCAAAAAATTCAAGTATCTGATGATGATGGTGATCAACGGCTGGATCGTTGGTTCCGGCGTCAGTTTCCGCATATTGCGCAGGGCCGCATCGAGAAGATGTGCCGCAAAGGTGATATCCGCGTGGATGGTGGCCGGGTCAAACCCGCGACACGTGTGGAGGCGGGCCAAATGGTACGTATCCCGCCGCTGCCTGATCCACATGAAATCACGGCGCGGGCCAAAACCTATGACATGATCAGCAACGCTGACACCAAGATGATGCAGGATGCTGTGCTATACCGTGACGATGACATCATTGCGATCAACAAACCGGCGGGTTTGCCAACCCAAGGCGGCAGCAAGCAGACTCGTCACGTAGATATGCTGGCCGACGCGCTACGCTTTGGCTACGATCAAAAACCGCGCTTGGTACACCGTTTGGACAAAGATACCTCTGGCATCCTTTTGTTGGCCCGCACGCGGCAAGTGGCATCACGCTTGACTGAAGCGTTTCGCGACCGTGAGACCCGTAAAATTTACTGGGCCGCTGTTGGCGGCTGCCCATCCCCTAAAATGGGGACCATCAAATACGGTTTGTTGAAATCCGGCGGGGCAGGGCATGAGAAAATGGTCTGTATTCACCCCGACGAAGTTCAGCACACGGAAGGGGCCAAACGCTCCACCACCGATTACATGGTGTTGTCCTCTGCCGCCAAACGCTGCGCATGGGTGGCGATGGTGCCTGTGACGGGCCGGACTCACCAGTTGCGCGCGCATATGGCTGAAATGGGTCATCCGATTATTGGCGACGGGAAATATGGCGGCTCTGGTCAGGAAAATCAGGGTGACGGTTGGGGCGCGCAACTGGGTGGCGATATCAGTCGCAAGATGCATCTGCATGCGCGCTATATTTCCCTGCCGCATCCGATCACGGGCAAGCCTCTGCAGATTGTTGCGCCGATGCCGGAACACATGATCCGCACTTGGGAAACATTCGCCTGGGACGCGCGCGATGTCGCGGATGATCCGTTTGAGGAATATTTATGAGCCAGCCGCTGCGGTTGGCTGTGTTTGATGTGGACGGTACGTTGGTGGATAGCCAGCACCACATCAACGCTTCGATGCAATTGGCCTTTGGCGCTATGGGGCTGGCAGGCCCGTCGCTGGAGCAGGTACGCGGCATCGTCGGACTGTCGCTGCCTCAAGCCATGCGGCACCTGTCGCCTGACCTTACGCAAGCGCAAAACGATGCGCTGGTTGCAGCCTATAAGGCGACCTTTAAATCCAAGCGCGAAGGCGGGCAATTTGCACCGCTTTATGCTGGGATAGACGATATGCTGGACCAATTGGCGCGGGACGAGGATCTGTTGCTCGGGGTTGCCACTGGAAATTCGCGCCGCGGTTTGGATGCGATTGTTGAGGGGCATGGGCTGACGTCCAAATTCGCAACCAAGCAAGTTGCGGATAATCATCCTTCAAAGCCACATCCGTCGATGTTATTGGCTGCGCTGTCAGAGACAGGTGTTAAGGCCGAAAATGCGGTGATGATTGGCGACACGACGTTTGATATGAAAATGGGTGTGGCGGCGGAGATGCGCTGCATCGGCGTATCGTGGGGCTACCATACGGCAGACCGGTTGAGCGATGCCGGTGCTGGCTGGATTGTAAATGAAGCGGCGGAATTGACGGCGTTGTTTGACGGGTTTTGGGGGTAGATATGGCAGAGTGGACGGCAAAACGGTTTTGGAAAGAGGCAAGCGTTGTTGTGGCAGACGGTGGGTTTACCGTGTTGTTGGATAGGCGCAAATTGCGCACGCCCGTAAAGGCGGAGCTGATTGTACCGACACGCGAAATGGCCGAAGCGATCGCGGTTGAATGGGACGCGCAGGGCGAAAAGATCGACCCGCTGACCATGCCCGTGACCCGCTCGGCCAATGCGGCGATTGACAAAGTTACGCCAATGCATGCCGAAGTGTCGGAACTGGTGGCTGAATATGGCGGCAGTGATTTGCTGTGCTATCGCGCCGAAGCCCCGGTTGAACTGGTTAAGCGACAGGCTGCGGCGTGGGACCCGTTGTTGAAATGGGCGGCAGAAACGCTGTCGGCCCCATTGAAAACGGGCGTTGGCATTGTGCCCGTGAAGCAGGACGCAAACGTGCTTGCTGGTTTGCACAAACGCGTGGCCGGAATGGATTCATTTCAACTGGCCGCGTTCCACGATTTGGTGGGCATGTCCGGGTCGCTGATCATCGGATTTGCCGCTACTCACAAGTTGTTACCCGTGGCAGAACTTTGGGGCTGTTCGCGAATAGACGAAGACTGGCAAATCGAGAAGTGGGGCGAGGACGATGAGGAAATAGCTACTTCCGAGGGTAAAAAAATGGGCTTTGAACACGCAGCCCGATTCTATTTTATGGCCAATTAGTATTTAATAGCTGCCTTTTTTCACTTGTGTTTATGAATCGTGTTCGAATCAGGCGAAAACTAGGTTCGATATGGGCCTAAACCTGAAACATCGCTTGACGTTTTCTCAAAATTTGGCCCAAACTAGAGTACGCTTGGGAGAGCCTAGCTTTCCCATGATATCGCCCTTGGTTCAAATGGACCGAATAAACCGCCCTTAACAGGCGGACTATCAGGAAGAGGTAAAAATGAAAAAATCCGTATTTCTAGGTGCACTAACAGTTGCCAGCTTGACCGCTGGGATCGCTGCTGCTGGCACTCTCGACGATGTAAAAGCACGCGGCAAATTGAACTGTGGTGTTTCCACTGGTCTTGTTGGCTTTGCGTCACCAGATGCAAACGGTAAATGGGAAGGTTACGACGTAGCCATCTGTCGCGCCGTTGCTGCTGCCGTAATCGGTGACAACACTGCTGTTGAATTTGTGCCACTCAGCACAAAAACACGCTTCACTGCGCTGGCTTCTGGCGAAGTTGATCTGTTGGCCCGTAACACAACATGGACATTGTCCCGTGACGTTGACCTGAAAATGGAATTCGTTGGTATTAACTACTATGATGGCCAAGGTTTCATGGCGCCAAAAGCATTGGGCGTGACATCGGCCAAAGAGCTAGACGGCGCGACTGTATGTATCCAAACCGGTACAACGACCGAGCTGAACTTGTCTGATTTCTTCCGTGCAAACGGAATTTCATACGAGCCAGTGCCGATCGAAACAAACGCTGAAGGCCAAGCACAATACCTGGCTGGCGCTTGCGACGTTTACACAACTGACGCGTCCGGTCTTGCTGCGACACGTGCTGCGTTTGAAAACCCAGCCGATCACGTGATTCTGCCAGAAATCGTTTCCAAAGAGCCACTTGGTCCATTGGTACGTCACGGCGACAACGAGTGGGGCGACATCGTTCGCTGGACTCTGAACGCTCTGATCTCTGCAGAAGAGTTCGGCATCACTTCGGCAAATATCGAAGAGCTGTCAAAAGGCACTGAAAACCCAGAAATCAACCGTATCCTCGGTACAGAAGGCAACATGGGCGAAATGCTTGGCCTAGATGCTGACTGGGCTGCACGTGCGATTGCTTCCGGTGGTAACTTTGGTGAAATCTTTGAGGCTAACGTTGGTGAGAAAACACCAGTTGGTCTGGCGCGTGGTTTGAACGCATTGTGGACAGATGGCGGTCTGATTTATTCGCCTCCTTTCCGCTAGAATACCAAATGATTTGGGCGCGGTTCATCCCGCGCCCTTTTCACATCTACCTTACGAATAAACCACCTGAGCCACGGCAGCGGAAAATTCGCGCCACGATAAAAAAACAGGCCAGGGAACACAGGGAAGTCTACCATGACAACACTGACCGACCCCCCAAAGGCGTCGTTCCGCCTCTCTATGCTGCTCTATGATACCCGCTATCGTTCGACGACCATTCAGGTCATCGCGCTAATGGGGTTCATGTTGGGCGCTGCATGGCTGATCAATAACGTTGCAGTTAATCTGGCTGCCGCCGGCAAACCCTTTACGTTCGGGTTTCTGAGCGATGCCTCTGGCTACGACATCAACCAAAAATTGATTGAATATAATTCACAGTCATCGCATTTGCGTGCGGCGGTTGTCGGTTTGTTGAACACATTGCTGGTGGCCGTGATGGGCTGTACCTTGGCGACGTTTCTAGGTGTGTTTATCGGCGTGTTGCGCCTGTCCAGCAACTGGGTGATTTCGCGTCTGGCGGCAGTGTATGTCGAGGGGTTCCGAAATGTGCCTGTATTGTTGTGGATCGTGCTGATTATGGCCGCCACATCGCATTCGGCGCCACAACCCAAAGATTTCCGCGGCGACAATCCATCCGCCACCATGAAGATTTTCGACAGTGTTGCGATCACCAATCGTGGCGTCTATTTCCCCGAACCCTTGTTTTCAAACAGTTTGGGTGATGTGGCGATGTTCCCCGACAGCAGCACAGAGGCCTGCGAGGCCTATGCCGCCGAAAGTGATGATGATAAGGTCATCAAGCTGGCAAAATCATGTGGGTCGTTCCAGATCAGCCTTGATTTGATCGCGATCGGGTCCGTGTTTATCGCTTGTCTGATGATCAGTAAACTGGTCGCTAATCGCGCCAGCCAAATTCAAGCACAGACAGGGGTACGGCCCACTGTTTGGTATCTGCGTCTCGGCATTGTGGCTATCCCAACGATCATTACATTGTGGATCTTGGGCTTTTACCTTGGCTATCCTGAACTCAAGGGCTTCAACTTTAAGGGCGGCATTTACATGCGCAGCTCGTTGCTGGCACTTTGGATTGCCCTGTCGCTCTATACTGCTGCGTTTATCGCTGAAATCGTGCGCGCCGGGATCATGGCCATTTCCAAAGGCCAATCCGAGGCCGCAGGCGCGTTGGGCATTCGTCCCGGCCGCACCATGAGCCTTGTTGTCTTGCCACAAGCGATGCGGGTTATCTTTCCGCCGCTGATCTCGCAATACCTGAACCTGACCAAAAACTCGTCCTTGGCGATTGCGGTTGGCTATATGGATGTGACCGGCACGTTGGGCGGGATTACCCTGAACCAGACGGGCCGCGAGATGGAAACCATTCTGTTATTGATGGCTTGTTACCTGATCATCTCGTTGATCGTGTCCACGGTTATGAACGCTTACAACGAACGCACAAAGCTGAAGGAGCGCTGATATGTCTATAACAAGTGACCAAAGCTATGTGCGCACAGAGATGTTGACGGAAAAAGCACCGCCGTCGACGAATGTGGGTATCATCGGCTGGATCCGCGCCAATCTGTTTTCTAGTTGGCTAAATGTTGTCCTAAGCCTACTGGCAATGTATGCCATCTACAGTACGCTGGCCTATATTTTGCCGTGGGTCTTCGGCGGGGTCTGGAACGCAACAAGCTTAACTGAATGTAGAATTGTTATTGCCGAAGCGATTGGCGATGGTCATACGGCCGGACGCGCCTGTTGGGCTGTGATCCACGAACGGTTCTGGCAGTTGATGTATGGGTTTTACCCGAGCGATCAGTATTGGCGGCCAAATTTGGCGCTGATCTTGCTGTTTGTTGCGATTGCGCCCGTATTGTTCAATGGCTTGCCAAAGAAAATGTTGCTGATCTCGGTAGCATTCCCGTTTGTGGCACCTTGGTTGTTGTGGGGCGGCGCAATATGGACACCCTTGATGGCCTTCATGGGCTTCGTGATTGGGTATTTCGTTCATAAATTTGCATCAAAGATCGCCGGTTCACTGGTTGGTATCATCCTTGGGACGGTCTCGGCGTTGCTATGGTGGTTGCTGTTTTCCAGTGCAGTTAGCCAAGGTATTAGTCACATGATTGGTGCCAGCCGCATGTCTGGTGAAATTGAACGGCTTGAAACGTCCATACCTTTGCAAGAAGCAGAAGTCGGACGCCATCAAGCGATTGTTGATCCGCTTGAGGGCCAAGTGATCGCAATTCAGGAGGAAATTGATGCAGCCGTTTCTGCAGAAAAACCTGTGGCTGATTTGATCCGGACTAAAACACCGCTTTATCTGACACTTGGATCTGCGTCTTCCGATCTAAGCAAAGAGCAAGACATGCTTAATGTGATGAGAGCTAGGTTGACCGCGATCAAATCGCTACCCAAAGACGAAACCCGCTCGCAACAATTGGCGGATGCGGCAATTGCTGCCAGAGCGGCTTTGCCTGCGAGCGTGGCCAAATTGACTGATGTCAAGGAAGCAAATCTGGGCACTTCAGCTGAAGATAAAGACCAGCTGGAAGCCGCCTTGAAAGTCGAGGGCGAGAGTGGATCACTGCAAGATCGGATCGAAACACTCTATCAAGACGTTGGGTTGGTTGGTCTGAAGCCTGTTAAAAGCCGAGACTTTGGTGGCCTTATGTTGGCGGTTCTTCTTGGGATCACCGGCATTGGCTTGTCGTTCCCATTGGGTATCGTTTTGGCGCTGGGCCGTTTGTCGGACCTTGTGATTGTTAAAGCACTTTGCGTTGGGTTCATTGAATTCATTCGCGGTGTGCCGCTGATCACCTTGTTGTTTGTGGCATCCGTTTTGTTGAACTACTTCCTGCCCAAGGGCACCGAGTTCGACATCATCTTGCGCGTCATGATCATGATCACCATCTTCGCCGCTGCTTATATGGCCGAGGTGATCCGTGGGGGTCTGGCTGCCTTGCCAAAAGGGCAATACGAAGCAGCCGATGCGCTGGGCCTTGATTATTGGCAGGCACAGCGCTTGATCATCATGCCGCAAGCGTTGAAGATTTCGATCCCAGGTATCGTTTCAACCTTTATCGGGTTGTTCAAGGATACCACGCTGGTGTCGATCATCGCTTTGCTCGATATCTTGGGGTGGGCAAAAACCATCCAAGCCACCTCTGATTGGAATGGCGTTATTTGGGAACTCTATGGCTTTATCGCCTTTGTGTTCTTCATCTTCTGCTTCTCCATGTCCCGCTATTCCATGTATCTGGAGCGTAAGCTTCAGACTGGTCATTAACTTAAAGGAGTGACGTAAATGTCTGATTCCGCAACAGCACGCAAACAGATGTCCGTATCGGACGAAGTGGCGATTGAAATTATCAACATGAACAAATGGTATGGTGCCTTTCACGTTTTGAAAGACATCAACATGACCGTGAACCGCGGTGAACGTATTGTGGTTTGTGGCCCGTCAGGGTCGGGTAAATCGACCCTGATCCGTTGCATGAACCGTCTGGAGGTTCACCAACAAGGGCAGATCATTGTGGATGGCACCGAGCTGTCTTCTGATTTGAAAAATATCGACAAAATCCGGTCCGAGGTTGGCATGTGTTTCCAGCACTTCAATCTGTTTCCACATCTGACCATTTTGGAAAACTGTACGCTGGCACCGATCTGGGTTCGTAAAACACCCCGTAAAGAGGCCGAAGAAACGGCGATGCATTTCCTTGAAAAAGTGAAGATCCCCGAGCAGGCCGATAAGTACCCTGGCCAACTGTCTGGCGGTCAGCAACAGCGTGTGGCGATTGCGCGGTCCTTGTGCATGAAGCCACGGATTATGTTGTTTGATGAACCAACATCGGCGCTGGACCCTGAGATGATCAAAGAGGTTCTGGACACGATGATCGAGCTTGCCGAAGAAGGCATGACGATGATTTGTGTGACCCACGAGATGGGTTTTGCCCGCCAGGTGGCGAACCGCGTGATCTTTATGGACCAAGGTCAGGTTGTTGAGCAAAACGAGCCGGAAGAGTTCTTTAACAACCCGAAATCGGAACGCACACAGTTGTTCCTGAGCCAAATTCTGGGCCACTAAAATTGCTCCATAGATTTTAAAAAAGCCCCGTGCAAATCGCGCGGGGCTTTTTTGGTTTTGATAGGACGCTCATCAAGTCTTGCGGCATTCTTCGCTGGAGCGAGGAATGCCCGTAAGGGCGTGACAAGCGGCGGATCACATCAGCCCATCGAGCGTCTTTTCCAGCTTTTCCATCATTTCATCAATGTGGGATTTTTCGCAGGTGAACATGGGTGCCAGAATGCCGGTGTTGCCGGTGAATTTCGTATGCATGCCGTTCCAGAACAGATCGACCTGGGCTTGGCCACCTTTGTCGATCAACTCGACCCCTGCTGCCATGCCAATGCCGCGAATGTCTTTGACCATTGGGTGATCCTTAAGCGCGAAAACAGAGTCCAAGAAGTAAGGCGACATCTCGGTTGAACGCGCAAAGAGCCCCTCTTCTTCATAGATCGACAGCGCCGCTAGACCGGCCGCACAGGCCGCTGGGTGGCCTGAATAAGTGTAGCCGTGGAAGAATTCGATTGCGCCTGGTGCGGCCTTATCGGTGATCACATCATGCACATGATCCGAGGTCGCGACAGCGCCCATCGGGATTGCGCCATTGGTCAACGCCTTGGCCATAGTCATGATGTCAGGTGTGACCCCAAAGGCGTCTGCCGCAAAGGTACCGCCGATACGGCCAAAGCCGGTGATCACTTCGTCAAACACCAGCAGAATGCCGTTTGCATCACAAATTTCGCGGATCCGTTCCAGATATCCAACGGGCGGCGCAAGGATGCCGGTCGAGCCCGCAACAGGTTCCACAAAACAGGCCGCGATGGTGTCGCTACCGTAGGTGTCGCACATGCGTTGCAGATCATCTGCCAGCTCAACGCCGTTGGCGGGTTGCCCGCGCACCATCAACTCATCAGCGTTCCAGGTGTGACGCATCATGGCCACGTTGGGCATTACAGACTGAAATGTTTTGCGGTTGTTGACCAATCCAGCCAATGACACGCCGCCGATGTTGACACCGTGGTAGGCGCGTTCGCGCGATACGAAACGGGTGCGGCTTTGGCCGGTCGCCGAATGATAGGCCATGACCATTTTCAAGGCGGTGTCGATGGCTTCGGAGCCGGAGTTCACAAAAAACACGTGGTTGAATGTTTCGGGCAGTAGGCGCGAAATTTGCTCTGCCAGTGCAAAAGAGAGCGGGTGGGCCGATCCAAATGGCGCGACATAGGTCATCTCTTGCATGACGTTGTGCACGGCCTCGATGATCTTTGGATGGCAGTGGCCTGCCGGGCTGCAAAACAGGCCGGAAGAGCCGTCAATCACCGTGCCACCCTTATGGTCCGTCATGTAGACGCCGCTGGCTTTGGTGATGATCCGGGGCCCTTCTTTGAAGCCCTTATTGTCAGTGAACGGCAACCAGTAGTGTTCAAGCGAGTTTGTTTTCACGTCAAAAGGCATGATGGGTATCCTTCGATATTTAAGTAACAAATTGTTGGGGTGTGGCGCGTTGTGCGGCCGAATTCTAGTTTGACATTAGGCAGGAGATATGAATTCCATAGGGCCAGATAAGCCTACAGTGTATGTCCAGATTGGAGCTCCATGCCCTTAGTAGAAGACACCTTTTTCCTCGATCCGAACTTTCAAGGCAGTTTGCAGAGCCAGATCCGGCAGATCGTGGCCTCGGCCATTTTGGCGGGGCGATTGCAGGTTGGGGAAAAATTGCCGTCCTCGCGAAAACTGGCTGATCATTTGGGCATCTCGCGGATTACGGTGACACTGGCCTATCACGAATTGGTCGCGGATGATTATATTACCTCAGCCAATCGGTCGGGGTATTTCGTGTCCGAGACCGCGCCGACGGTGCCGCTGCCCGCGATCAATGGCGAGATGGAAAATGACACGGTGAATTGGGACCGTGCCATCCAACGCAATTTCACTGGCGGAAAAACAGTTAAGAAAGACTATAACTGGCGCAGTTACCCTTACCCATTTATGTATGGTCAGCCGGACCCGAACCTGTTCAACCAGGCCAGCTGGCGGTTGTGTGCGATGCAAGCACTTGGCAAGAAAGAATTTGATAGCCTGACCTCGGATTACGCCGAACAAGATGATCCGGAGTTGATCAGCTTTATCCTGCGCCACACCTTGCCACGGCGCGGAGTTTTGGCGCGCCCAGAACAGGTTCTGATCACAGTTGGTGCGCAGAATGCCCTATGGATGGCCGCGCAAATTTTGCTTAACAGTGATCGCTCGGCGGTCTACGAAAACCCGGGGTACCACGGTATCAGGGAGATTTTGCGACACACAGGGTGTGTGCAATACCCTGTTGATATTGATCATGACGGGTTGCCACCTGACGGGTTGCCCAAGGGTTTTGATGCGCTGTTTGTTACCCCCAGCCACCAATGCCCAACGACGACGACCATGCCGATGAAACGGCGGCACGAGTTGTTGCGGCTGGCCAAGGCGCAAGATTTCTTGATCGTTGAGGACGATTATGAATTTGAGATGAGTTTCATCAAAGCACCATCGCCTGCGCTCAAGTCATTGGATAAAGACGGGCGCGTCATCTACGTCGGCAGTTTTTCCAAATCATTGTTTCCAGGTCTGCGGTTGGGCTATTTGGTCGGGGCCGAGCCGTTCATCCGCCAAGCCCGCGCGCTGCGTTTGGCCAGCCTGCGTCACCCGCCTGGGTATATGCAGAGGACAACCGCGTATTTTCTGGGATTGGGCCATTACGACGCGATGATCAAAAAGATGCGAACGGTCTATCACAGGCGCCGCCAAGTGACGGCAATGGCGCTGGCCGACACTGAAATGAAAGTGGCCGGCAGCTCGAATTTTGGTGGTTCAAGTTTCTGGGTTGAGGCGCCCAAAGGCATCGACACCGAAGTCTTGCGCCACAGATTGGCCGATCAGGGGGTTTTGATCGAGGCCGGAAACCCGCATTTTGCAGGTGAAGATACCCCAAGAAACTTTTTTCGACTGGCTTATTCGTCAATCTCGTCGGAAAAAATTCCTGAAGGGGTGCGGCGTATATCGCAGGCCATTAAGGATTACTAAGTTATTCCGTTCAGAATACGGCCTATAGTGATTGTGCCTTGCGGCGAATAAATTGGTCAAATGGCAAATTGGATATATTGCCTAATCAATCTGGACATATACGGCGAAGCTATTATTGTTACACTTCATCTGTTGCGCGCGATATTTTCGCTTTTTGTCGGAGCGCTGTCATAAAATCGAGACGTAAAGTCCCTAAAGAAAAAGTGCGTAAATGAGTTAACCGAGGGCTGCCATGAGAATGGGCCCACTATCCTCCGGGAGGGAGAATTACATGACGAAATCCAATTCAAGTTTTAACCGCCGTTCATTCCTGAAATCAGGCACGGCTGTCGGCGCTGCTGCGCTGGCCACACCAGCGCTGGTGTCCAAGGCTTTGGCCTCATCTGGTGAAATGACCCTGATGGATTGGTCTGACTACTGGCCCGAAGACATGTTGGCGAAATTCACGGCCGAAACAGGCATCAAAGTGAACTACGTCGGTATCGGTTCCAACGAGGAACTGATCAACAAGATGAAAGCTTCCAACGGTGGTGGTGCTGATTTGATCGGCCCAACCAACAATCGCTCCCTTCAGTGGGGTCCGCTGGAACTGCTACAGCCGTTCGATATGAGCCGCATTAACATCGACGCTGCTAACCCAGCGATGGCAAAAATTGGCCCTGACGCATGGGACTTTGGTGGCGCTGGTAACACTTGGATCCCGCACATCTGGGGCACCGAGGGCATGGCGTGGCGTGTGGACAAGTTCACACCAAAAGACGCGTCTGGCGTACCTTCTTATGGCGAAATCTGGTCCGAAGAGAACGCGGGCAAAACGATGATCCGTGCGCACTCCGGTATGCTTTGTGCTGGTCTGTTTATGGAAGCTTCAGGCGAAATGGACCCAGGTTCGGTTTGGGCGGCGTATGAGTCAGAAGAGAACATGCGCGCGACTTGGGCGAAAATCACTGACTGGTGTATCGCACGCAAGTCCAATCTGAAGTTGATCTGGAACGATGCCGATACGCAGAAAAATGGCCTGTTGAATGACGGTGTTATTGTTGGTCAAACTTGGGATGGCCCACCGCTGGCGCTGAAAACTGCTGGTGATCCGGTGACATACCAAGCCCCAGCCGAGGGCGCGATGGCGTGGGTTGACGGTCTGGCAATGCCTAAAGGCGCGGCCAATATCGACCAAGCCTATGAGCTGATCAAATTTGCTTATGATCCAATGAACGCAGGCGTAGCGATCGACAAGCACGGCTACAATTCGCCAATCCTGACAGCGGACACGCATGCTGGCGAAAACTACGCCAAGAACTTTGCGGAAGCCTATCCAGGTGATGCGCTTGCCAATCTAAATGCTTGGCCAGCCGAGGCACCTTGGTATGCGGACATTCGCACAGAGTATGTGAACAAGTTCCAAAGCTCCTAATTAAAGCACTATCATGTCCGGCCGCAGATCCTGCGGCCGGACAATTTTGAGCGTTGCAGCTCAGTTGAAACGCCCATAAGAGGCGGATTTATATACACATATGGGGAATATCACATGAGTTCTGGTGTTGCGGTTGATCTGGAGAATGTNNTGGATCAAGTTCGGAGATTTTGTCGCTGTAAGAGAGGCAAATGTGAGCATCAACGGGGGTGATTTCTTCTCGTTTCTCGGCCCATCGGGCTGTGGGAAAACCACTATTTTACGCGCTGTTTCAGGATTTTTGGACCCCAGCGAGGGTCGCGTTCTGATTGGTGGCAACGACATGGCGGGCATCGGTCCCAACAAACGACCCACCGCGCTGATTTTCCAAAACCTCGCGCTGTTTCCGCTGATGAAGGTCTGGGAAAACATATCATTTTCTATGGAAGTGACAGGTGCCAGTGCTGGTGAGCGGCGCAAGCGGGCGGACGAGTTGCTGGACATGATCGCGCTTGAGGGCCAAGGCGACAAGCTGCCAAGCGAGCTGTCGGGTGGTCAAAAGCAACGCGTGGCGATTGCCCGCGCGCTTTGTGCGAACCCAGATGTTTTGTTGTTGGACGAACCCTTGTCGGCGCTGGACCTTAAGCTGCGCCAACACATGCGCACCGAGCTGCGCGAAATACAGCAGCGGGTTGGCATCACGTTCATTTACATCACCCATGACCAAGGCGAGGCCTTGACCATGTCGGATAATGTGGCTGTGATGAAGGCCGGAGTGATTGATCAAATCGACTCGGGCCACAACATTTACGATCACCCATCGACGCCGTTTGTGGCGTCGTTTGTCGGTGAAAACAATGTGTTCCGCGGCAAGGTCAAGATGGTTAAGGGCGATGAGGCTGTTATCACTACCAATCGGTCTGGCGATCTGTTGGCTCGAATCACGCCAACACAGGTTGGAAAACTTGGCGTTGGTGATGAGGCGATGATGTTTATCCGCCCCGAAGCACTGGAATTGGGGCCTGCAAAACCAGCTGCCAAAACTACAATTTCGGCCAATGTGATCAACGAAGA
>DEIK01000113.1 GCA_002352425.1 Rhodobacteraceae bacterium UBA2776 | reverse complement strand
GGAAACACTGGACAGCTATAATTCCGGTGTGAATGTGGTGCGGGTCAACTTTGACAAGGCCGATCCACCTGAATCCGTGGCCGATGCGTTCCGCGAAGTGCAGGCCGCTGAACAGCGTCGTGACACATTGGAAAAGCAGGCTGACAAATATTCCAACCAAGTGGTTGCGCAGGCCCGTGGTGAAGCGGCCCGTTTGATCGCCAAAGCCGAAGGGTACAGCGCACAAGTCGTCAATCAGGCCGAAGGTGAAGCCAGCCGTTTCTTGGCGGTTTTGACCGAATACCAAAAAGCACCCGAAGTGACGCGCAAGCGCCTGTACCTGGAAACCATGGAAAAGGTTCTGGGCGGGGTCGATAAAATCATTCTGGACGGATCAGAAGGCAGTCAGGGCGTCGTGCCATATCTGCCGCTTAACGAGCTGCGTAAACCAGCCGGAGGGTCAAACTAATGCGTAAATCATCCCTATTAATTCCGGTGCTGTTTGCCGCTGTTGTTGCTGCGATATCGTCGATCTATATCGTTGATGAGCGCGAAACAGCTCTACGTCTATGGTTTGGTGAGGTCACGGCCGAAGTCAAAGATCCCGGGCTGTATTTCAAAATCCCTATGATGCATGAAATCGTCAAATATGACGACCGTATCTTGCCGTTGGACACGCGCCCGCTTGAGGTCACCATGAAGGACAACCGCCGTTTTGAGGTGGATGCCTTCGCGCGCTGGCGCATAAATGACGCGGTGCAGTTTCGTCGCGCGGTTGGTTCCGGTGGTGTCGACGGGGCAAGCCGTCGTCTGGAAACCATCCTGAACGCCGAATTGCGCGAAGTTTTGGGTGAGGTTGTGTCAAAAACCTTGCTGTCGTCTGACCGGGTTGGTCTGATGACCCAAATCCGCAACGCGGCCCGCACCAAGGCCGAAGCACTGGGCATCACCATCATTGATGTGCGCATCAAACGGGCTGATCTGCCGGATCAAAACCTTGAACGCACATTTGAGCGGATGCGGGCAGAACGTGAACGTGAAGCCGCAGATGAAATCGCGCGTGGTAACGAGGCGGCGCAACGTGTGCGGGCGATCGCGGATAAAACCGTTGTCGAAACCACGTCTCAAGCGCAAAAAGAATCTGACATCATTCGCGGTAAAGCAGATGCGACACGAAACGCTATCTTCGCCGAAGCTTACGGACAAGATGCTGAGTTCTTTGAGTTCTACCGCTCTCTTTCCGCTTATCAAACGGCGCTGAATGGCGAAAATTCGACCATGGTTCTGTCGCCGGATAGTGAATTCTTTAACTATCTAAAATCGGCAAAACCTGAATGATAAGCAATATTTTTCTAGCCCTCGGGCTGGTTCTGGTGATCGAGGGGCTGGTGTACGCACTGGCCCCTTCGCTTGTGGAACAACTGCTTGAGGCCTTGAAAACGACGCCACTCCAAAGCCGCCGAAATATTGGTTTGGTGGCCGTCGCGCTGGGTGTTGGACTGGTTTGGCTGGCGCAATCCATCGGCTAAATTCTGCTTCACAACCGCTTGATATGCCTTTCAGGGGTTTGAGTTCTGAAACTTTGTGCCTATCTATAGGGGGTGGCATGCATTCGACAGGCCGTCGGATGCGCTGTTTTAGACTGAAAGAGGAGACCTTTCCCCGTGAAAGCCAAGGCAATTTCAATCCCCGTAACCCGTAATTCAACTGATAGCACAGCGATGAAAACCTTCGGGATGCTGACGCTGGCTGTGATGCTGCTGATGCTGCAATCCGTGATGGGCCATGCCCGCGGCGCCCCCGAAAGCTTTGCTGATCTGGCCGATGAAATCAGCCCCTCCGTGGTCAATATCACCACCACCACAACGGTTGCGGCCCCACTCGGACAGGGGCCAAGCCCTATGGTGCCCGAGGGGTCGCCATTTGAAGATTTCTTCAAAGATTTCATGGACCGTGGTGGCAATGGCGCCCGTCCACGCCGCTCGCAGGCGCTGGGATCTGGATTTGTGATTTCCGAAGATGGCTACATCGTCACCAATAACCACGTGATCGCCGAAGCGGATGAGATCGAAATCGAGTTCTTTTCCGGTGAAACACTGAAAGCCAAACTGATTGGCCGTGACCCCAAGGTCGATATTGCACTGCTTAAGGTCGAGTCAGATGAACCGCTGTCATTTGTGTCCTTTGGAGACAGTGACATCATGCGGGTTGGCGACTGGGTGATGGCAATGGGCAATCCGCTGGGGCAGGGTTTCTCTGTTTCGGCCGGCATTGTTTCTGCACGCAACCGCGCTTTGTCTGGCACCTATGATGATTACCTGCAAACCGATGCCGCGATTAACCGTGGCAACTCGGGCGGTCCATTGTTCAATATGGATGGCCAGGTGATTGGCGTGAACACCGCGATCCTGTCCCCCAACGGTGGCTCGATCGGCATCGGCTTTTCGATGGCGTCTAACGTGGTGACCCGCGTTGTGGATCAGCTCAAAGAGTTTGGCGAAACGCGCCGCGGCTGGTTGGGCGTGCGCATTCAAGACGTCACTGGCGACGTGGCCGAGGCCATGGGTCTGGAAAATGTTGCCGGCGCCTTGGTCACTGATGTGCCCGAAGGGCCTGCCTCGGTTGCGGGCATCAAATCGGGCGATGTGATCACGTCATTTGACGGGGTTGTGGTCAAAGACACCCGCGAATTGGTGCGCAAAGTTGGCAACACCGAAGTTGGCAAAGAGGTCCGCGTCGTGGTGCTGCGCGAGGGTAAAACCCAAACGCTTAAAATCACGCTGGGACGCCGGGAAACGGCTGAAGGTTCGGTTCCGGCCGTCGCGGAAGTGCCCCAAGCCCCTGTTGAAAAGGGCGTGTTGGGTCTAACCGTTACCGCAATGACGGATGAGTTGCGCGGTCAACTTGGATTGGCGGACGGGGCCGAAGGGCTGGTCGTCAAAGAGGTTGATGAGACCTCTGGCGCGTTTGAAAAAGGCCTGCGGGCGGGTGATGTGTTGACCGAAGCCGGTCAGCAAAAAATCGCCACGGTAGAGGACCTGGAAGCCCGCATTAAGGACGCCAAAGAAGCCGGGCGCAAGTCACTGCTGTTGTTGGTGCGGCGCAGTGGCGAGCCACGCTTTGTGGCCGTCGCGATTGAGTAGACCTCCTTCATATTGACACGAAAGGGCATCCAGTCGGGTGCCCTTTTTGGTTTCCAAAACCGTGTTTGCCGCTTATTCAAGATGGCGTTTGATCGTCACTTCGAGAGGGCGGTGTAGGGTTTGCAGGATAACGCAACTGGGCTCGGCCGCATCAAGCAAGGCGTTCAAATGCACGAGTGGCAATGCAGGTGTGGTCTTGATCGCGACTTCCATCTGCGCGGTTTGAAAACCGACTGGCACCGCCGCGTCATCATCAAAATACCGCGCACATCGGCCCCCAAGCTGGCCCGCACCGATAATTCTGCCAGCTTGCCCCCCTTGATGTTGGCGATCATCCGAATGGCCGTGTCCAGACAACTGGCCAAGGCAGCGGCCAGTATTTCGCCCGGACAGGGAAAGTCGCTTTCGCCACCAACCGCACTGTGAACTGAAATAGGCACATCAATGGGGATGCCTTCACCGCAAGCCACATGGCCGTGGATCGGATGCTGCGCCATGACTTCGCGGCTTGATGTCTGGGCGTGATCATAAACCCAAGCGGCCTTTGGGGTGTGGGCGTAGCTCGTGCGTAACGGCGCCTGACGGTCACGCACGCTGATGGGATCTGTGGCGCTAAAGGACGTAATGTGGTTTAGATGTTGGGTGGACAAGGTCATTGCAGAGGCTCCTGTTGTTGGTTGAAATAAAGCCTGTTCATAGAATACGCGCCGGGCCAGCCGGCCGGTAGTTCTGGACCTGTAGTAACCCGCTACAGATTGTGTAGTTGGCAGATCGCCTTGCTGCGCAGTAACCTTGGATCATGGAAAAATCCACCAACACATCAGGCAGCCTGTGTCCGGCAATGGCCTCGGCTGATTTGATCGGCGACAAATGGACGTTGCTGATTTTGCGTGAAATGTTTTTGGGCAGCACGCGGTTCAACCGGTTTCAACGCGCCTTGCCACGCATGTCCCCGTCGATTCTGAGCAAGCGGTTGAAAATGCTGGAAGCTGCCGAAATTATTGTGCGCAAAACAGCCCCCTCTGGACAGGCGTTCGAATATTTGCTCACCCGGTCAGGTCGCGAACTTGGCCCAATCATTGAGGGCATGGCGGTTTGGGGCTTGCGTTGGCGCAGTCGACGCATCGTGGCGCAGGACTACGATGTGGGCGGGTTTGTGTGGGATTTTCGCCGCACCCTGAACACCGGCGCGCTGCCGGATGGGCAAACCGTGATCCTTGTGCAAATTGCGGACCGCCCTGATCTGAACAGGTGGTGGTTGGTCGTCAATGATGGTGTTGTTGATCTGTACACCGATGACCCCGGCCACGAAGTGGACGTATATATAACCGCCCCGCTGACAGTCTTGATTGATCTGTGGATGGGGGATGTTGGCATCAAATCCGCGGTCGAGGCCAAAGCCATTTTCCTCGATGGGCCAAGCTATTTGGTAACGACGGTTGCTGATTGGTTTTTACAATCGCCAATGATCAAGGTGCGCCCGGTTAAGCGCCCTTAGGCCCACGTGCGGCTATGCATCATCCCGTGCATAGGCGATGATGCCCAACTGCCGTGCGGCGGCCAAAGACAGGGTTGTGCTGTCCAGCCCATAGGGTTTTTGATACCAGCGCACGGCCTGTTGCGTCCGTTTATCCATCGCGCCCGTGACAACGCCGCGAAACAACCCGCGCGATTTCAACGCCCTTTGCAGCGTCGCAATAAAGGCGCTGTCCGTTTGCGCAGGGCAGGGCACTTCGAACCAGAACTCTGCCCGTGGCGAGATGATCTTTTGTTGGGTTTGAGTGTCGAACACAGCCGGGCTTTGTACGGTTTTATAGGTCGGCGCGCCGTCTGGAGAAGGGGCAACGACGGGGCCAGCGGGGCGCACCAAAACCTGTTCAGTTACGGTTTCCACTAGGGCGGGGGTCACATCTTTGCCCCAGCATTTGCCGTCCTCCGTGTTTTTGGGTGCGTTGGATTGCACCAAAAACCTGTCGGCGGCAACCACAGCGGGCTGGGGGACGGGCGCAGCAATAGGCGGCGCTACCTGTTGACAGGCCCCGAGGATCAGAGCTGTTGCCCCAATGATGAGTTGCTTGCGTTTGATCACTGCCCGCTGCCTTTTTGGCTGTCTTGTTGCGACAGTTGTTACGCGGATTATTGCTGTTGGCAAAGATTTTTGGTGTAAAACGGTGATTTTCGTGATGATCTGTCACATTCAAGGCCCAGTTCGAGCGGTGGAGCGCAACTTGTTTCAGGCAAGCTCTGGTCAAACGCGAGAACAAGGCGTATCTGGTTTGGCAAAGATGCACATACGATGGGTTAAGGAATTTAAGAATGGCAAAAATTACATATATTGAGCATGGCGGCACCGAGCATGTTGTCGACGTGGCAACAGGGCTGACCGTTATGGAAGGCGCACGCGACAACAACGTGCCAGGGATCGAGGCTGATTGCGGCGGGGCCTGTGCCTGCTCAACGTGTCATGTGTATCTGCATCCTGACTGGGTCGAGAAAGTACCGGCCAAAGACGCGATGGAAGAAGACATGCTCGATTTCGCTTATGAACCAAACGAAACCACTTCGCGTTTGACCTGCCAGATCAAGGTTACTGATGATCTGGATGGCCTGATCGTGATGCTGCCTGAAAAACAAATCTAGAATGTTTCGGGTCGCATTGGTCGCGTGGCTTTTTGCGACTCCCGCATTGTCTGACATTCTATCGGCCAAGTTCACTGAACCGACATCGCGTTACACGCACGGCATTCTTGGCGACGACATTGAGTACGGCGCGCTGGAATTGGAATGGGACAATACCCGCGATCGCGGATTGCACCAGACCACAGTTTATCGGCGTGGTAATGTTATAATGCGCCTGCCACAGGACCATGTTTTTGAGGATATCGCGCCGCGTTTGTATGACATTGATGGCGATGGAGACCACGAAGTTATCGTCGTAGAAACCGACATTGCCAAAGGCGCGCAGATCGCAGTTTATGATGAAACGGGCAAGATTGCCGAGACCCCCCACATTGGTCGAACCCACCGCTGGCTGGCCCCGATTGGCGCGGCGGATCTGGACGGCGACGGCAAAACCGAGATCGCTTATATAGATCGCCCACATCTGGCACGGGTGCTGAAAATCTGGCGCTTTGAGAACGGCAAACTGACCCTTGTGGCTGAACGCGACGGGTTGACCAATCACAAAATTGGCCAAGACTATATTTCCGGCGGCATCCGTGATTGTGGGGCAGGGCCGCAGATGATCGCGGCCAGTTCCGATTGGAGCCAGATTGTGGCGTCAACTTTTGACGGCACCAAAATCCGCAGCGCGGTTATCGGCAAGCACAAAGGGCCGAGGTCGTTCAAGAGGGCGATGGATTGTCGGATGTGATATGGGCACATTCTGCGCTCAAGGGGTCTTTGAGGGTATAGTTGAAAAGCGATAGTGCACCTTGCTTTATGGTGACACTTTTTCGCCAGCCATTCTTTTCCAGAAAACGGTATTCAGAGAAAAAATCCCTGAAACGGTCATTCGTAACGGCAAAAGATTTGGGCAGGTGGGATAAGGTTTCGATGATAAACCGGTCGGCTTGGATTCGACTGGGCACCACGTAAATCTCGTTGGGCTTTAGGTCAAATGCTGTTCGAAGCAACTGGACCGAGAACGGCGCACCTTTCAAAAACGCGCCATTTTCGCGGAGCGTGAAATAGATGTTCGCATCAAAGAAACAAAGAATCCTGTGGCCGTCGTCCCTTAGATTTTGAACCAGGGTTGTTAAGGGCTGCGTTCCAAGCCCATGCTTTAACCCGAAATGGTAAATGTTGTTGCCATCAAAAATTGCGGTTTTATCCGTCAGTATCAAGGATTTCATAAACCCCTCGCGATCGGCATGGAGCAAGAAATGCGCCGGTGGTTTTTGCTTGAGAAACAGGCGGCCAAACAGCAGGCGGCATAAAATCAGCACGGCAATACCGGCAAGGGGGCTTTGCAGTGCCCACCAAATCATTGCGCTAAGCAGGGCTGAAACCAGCAATGCTAGGATGGATTTGCCAAGGGAGATGGTGCGTTGGGGATTTAGTTTATCCCCCAAAGTAATGGGTGCTTCAACACTGTGTGACAATTCGAAAGCTTTTTTCGCCTAAAGCGCCCGCCAGCCAATATCGCGCCGACAAAACCCCTCGGGCCAGTCCACGCCATCCACCATATTATAGGCCCGCTCTTGGGCCTCGGCCAAACTGCTGCCGCGCGCTGTCACACCCAACACACGCCCGCCGGTTGCAATAATCTTGCCATCCTGCGCGCCCGTGCCAGCGTGAAAAACCATATGCGATGAATCCTCGGGCAGATCATCCAACCCGCTAATTACGCTGCCCTTTTCATAGGTCCCAGGATAGCCATTTGCGGCCATCACCACGCATAACGCATGATCATCCGCCCAGTTCACCTGCGCTTGCGCAAGCCGTCCCTCGGCACAGGCCTGCAACAGATCAAACACCTGCGCGCCCAGCCGCATCATCAAAACCTGACATTCAGGATCGCCAAAACGCACGTTGTATTCCACCAAACGGGGCTGCCCGTCCTTGATCATCAAACCGACAAACAGGATGCCTTGAAACGGCATCCCGCGACGGGCCATTTCAGCCATTGTCGGGGCAACGATTTCGTCCATGGTTTTTTGAACCACGCTATCCGTCATAACCGGGGCGGGAGAATAGGCGCCCATGCCGCCCGTATTGGGCCCTTCATCACCGTCAAAGACGCGCTTATGGTCTTGGGCCGTACCCATCGCCAAGATGTCAGTGCCATCACAAAGTACAAAAAATGACGCCTCTTCGCCCTCCATGAATTCCTCGATCACCACCTCGGCACCAGCCGCGCCAAACTCACCGCTGAACATGTCGTCAATAGCGTCCAATGCGGTTGCCTCATCAAAGGCCATAATGACGCCCTTGCCTGCCGCCAGACCATCAGCCTTAACAACAATGGGCGTGCCTTTGGCCCGCACATGATCTTTGGCCTGCTCGGCGTCCGTAAAATGCCCATAATCGGCTGTGGGTGCATTGACGGCCGCGCATATTTCTTTGGTAAAGGCCTTGGAAGCTTCCAACTGGGCAGCAGCCTGACTTGGCCCAAAGCACAGGATGTTGGCGGCGCGCAAACGATCCGCGACCCCGACAGCTAAGGGTGCTTCTGGCCCGACAATCACGAAATCGACCGCGGTTTCAGTGGCGAATTCCACCACCGCGCTGCCATCCATAATGTCAAAATCCGCACATTCTGCAATCATCGCGATACCCGCATTGCCAGGCGCCACAACCAAGCGGTCACATTTCGGGTTTTGCTTCACGGCCCATGCCAATGCATGTTCACGACCACCACTGCCTAAAATCAGGATATTCATTTGCCGCTCCCCGCTTGGCCTTTGCATGATGGCGTTCTAAGGTGGGCGACAGAGATAAACAAGTGAGCAGATATGTCTGATCTAATTGACGACCCAATGGAGGGCGAAAATGCCCCAGAGTTCACCGTCACCGAGATTTCGGGCGCAGTCAAACGCACCATCGAAGGGGAGTTTGGCCATGTCCGCGTCAAAGGCGAGGTTGGCCGCGTGTCGCGCCCGCGCTCAGGGCATATCTATCTTGACCTAAAAGATGACCGCTCTGTGTTGGCGGGGGTGATCTGGAAGGGTGTCGCTAGCCGCTTGGCGGTACAGCCCGAAGAAGGCATGGAGGTGGTGGCCACTGGAAAGTTGACCACTTTCGGCGGCCAATCAAAATACCAGATGGTGATTGAAGACATCGCGCCCGCCGGCATGGGGGCGCTGATGGCGATGCTGGAAAAACGCAAAACCATGTTGGCGGCCGAGGGTTTGTTCGCGCCAGAACGCAAGCAAGAACTGCCCTACTTGCCCGAAGTGATCGGCGTTATCACCTCGCCATCGGGCGCTGTAATCCGTGATATTCTGCACCGTCTGCGCGACCGTTTCCCGCGCAAGGTTCTGATCTGGCCGGTTGCGGTGCAGGGCAAACAATGCGCCCCCGAAGTGACCCGCGCGATTGAAGGGTTCAACGCTATGACCCGTGGCGGCGCATTGCCGCGGCCGGATTTGATTATCGTGGCGCGTGGTGGTGGGTCTATCGAGGATCTGTGGGGCTTTAACGAGGAAAGCGTGGCGCGCGCCGCCGCCGCTTCCGATATTCCGCTGATCTCGGCCGTGGGCCATGAAACCGATACCACGCTGATCGACTATGTGTCAGACCAACGCGCCCCAACGCCCACGGCGGCCGCTGAATTGGCGGTGCCGGTGCGGCTGGAATTGCTGGCATGGCTGGACGACCAAGACGCCCGCCTAACCCGCGCTGCCACGGGGGGCGTGGATCAACGCAAACAGCGTCTACGTGATTTGGCTCGCGCCATGCCTAATCTTGAGGCCTTGCTTGACACCCCGCGCCAAAGGCTGGATCGTGCCAGTGACCGTTTGCCCGCCGCGCTGGATCGCGCGACCCAAATCAAACGCCTGCAGCTGTCCGAAGTCAGCGGTAGCCTGCGCCCAACGGCCCTGTCGCGATTGGTCGTGGATGCAAAAACCAAACTGGAAGACCGCGCCAGCCGTTTAAACCCGGCACTGCTGGATCGCGATACCGAGCGCAAGCGTGATAAGCTGACCCAGATCACGGGCCGCCTTGCGCGCGTGTCGCAAGGGCAGGTTGATGGCTGGCGCAAACGTGTGGAGGCTTTGGAGCGTGTGCGCCAAACGCTGGGCTATGAGGAAACTTTGATGCGTGGTTACGCGGTGGTGCGCGGTGATGGCGATGTGATCACCACCAAAGGGGCCGCCAAAAAAGCCGCCGTTTTGGAAATCCAGTTTCAGGATGGTCGCTATAAACTGGGGGCCGCCTCAGCCGCCTCCACAGTTCGCAAAGCCAAAAAAGATAAACCGCCGCCAGACCAAGGCAGCCTTTTTTAGGATTTTTGCTCGAATATCCCCGTGCGGCGCGCAGAGATTCATTTGCCTGCAGTTGATTACACGCCGACTTCGGGCCCCAAACAGACCAAAGGCGGGCCACTGGGCTCGATCTCAAATAACGTGGTGCGCGACGGATCATTTTTAAATTGTGCCATCAACCCGGCCTCGCGCTGATAAAAAGCCCAGCATTGCGCCTCCGTCGCATCCTCATACAGAAAACAGATCAACGGGCCGTCTTGATACCAGTGTCCCTCTTGGCAATGGCCACTGGGAACCGACCACCGCACCCGCCGATTCGGTAGATATTTCTCGGCCCCATAGAGCGTGCCGTTGAACCCGTAACGCAGTGTTTTACCGTTTGTATAGGCATCAAAGGCCTCGGCATCCATCGGGGTTTCGGCAACAAGCGGCACCGCCATAAAAAGACATAGGAGTGTGGCAAATAGGCGTTTTATCATGCTCTCTTTTTGACAGACCTGATCACCAAGCGCCAGCCTTGCGCCCTATGTTGGCGCCGGGGCATTTTGGCGCGCAATTTTTTGCGCCTCAGCCGCTGCATGTGCTGTCCAAGTGGCGAGGCGTGGATCCATGACGCGGCGCCAGAGATTTGGAAACAGCGCCAGCGCCCCCATCGTTGGGAGACTGTAGGGCAGGCTGGGCGCGACATCGGGTTCGGGCAGAATGAGTGCGGGGTAGGGTCGGTCAGGATGGCTGTGATGATCGGAATGGCGCGGGGCGGCCAGCATCAGGTAATTGGACATCCAATGCGGCGCGTTCCACGAGTGATGCAAGGCCACAGGGGCCAGTTTACCATTGGGCAGGCTGGCCCGCCGCAACCCATAATGCTGCACATAATCCGACAGCAAAAGCTGCAATTGCGCATAGGATGCCAAAGCGATCAGCGCCAATGCCCCACCCCAACCACCAATTGCAAAGGCAATCGCAACACTGGCAACCCCGCCCAGCGTATAGGCAACATACGGGTGACTAAAACGCGGCGGTTTTTGGCGCAGATTTTTGCGCCGACCCGTCTCCATCTCAAACCCGGCACGTGCCGAACCAATCCAGGCCCGCTGTGCAAATGTATAAAATGATTCGCCCTTGGGGGCGGAGTTTGGATCATACTCCGAGGCCGCGAACCTGTGATGCACCAGCAAATGCGCCGATGTGTGATGCCCGAACAGCATCGAAATATAGACCCATTTCCCAAGGTTAAACAGGCGTCGATTGCTGCGGTGGATCAGCTCATGCGCGTTTGAATTGCTGACCTGACCAAAGAACATTCCTGCGGCAACAAACAACCCTAGAGTGTCGAAAAGGCCGAGCGCTGCATTGGAGGGCATCGCCCAAACAACCAACGCTAAAAGGAAGAAATGCGACACCGCCAAGGTGGTCGATAGGTTGTCAGCCGTCGGAAATTCACCTTCTGGTTGTTTTGCGTCGCTTGCAATGTTGATCATCTGGTCCATCGCAAATGTAAACACCGTGATATAGGCCAGCGCCACCACCACAAACCAACCACCAAACACAGCGGCCAGTGTGATCAGCGGAATTGGCATTAGGCTCACGATTGCGAACATTTTCATACGCTGTGTCATCGAGTTATCCCTTCACGCCCTTCTAACACATTTCCACACAAGTATTTGATAACAAACAAAGACATAGTGTTTCCAAACACAAGCATAATTTCAGGCGTATTTGTCTCGTCCTCTTTTTTTGCGACAGCGGTGTTATAATCCGGTTAAAAGACAGCAAAAGGACGGGTTTAATGGCGGCTGATAACAACACAATGGATTTGAAAAGGCCGCGGCATGTTTAGCGCGGCGGCCCTTTTTGCCTATGGGGTGATCGCGGCTGTGTTGTATCTGCCGCGCGCAACGAGCCGCATCCGTATGGCGCGCAGTATCCGCAAAACCCTGCCGATAGTTCTGTTCGCATTCGCCGCCGCCGCCGAGGGCGCGCCTGTATTACTGATCGCCGCGCTGGCGCTGAGCGCGATTGGTGATTTCGCCCTGTCGCGGTATGGACAAAAGGCATTTTTGATCGGGATGATCAGCTTTGCTGCGGCCCATCTGTCCTATATCGCCGTCATGGTCGGGCTTGGGATCAGCTTGAGTTTTTCACAATGGCCGCTCATTTTGGTGATCCTGGGGTTTGGCCTGTCAACCGAATGGTGGCTGCGTCCCCACACAGGTGCCTTGAAATGGCCTGTGCGGGCCTATGTCGGGGTGATTTTGGTAATGGCCGTTGTGGCGCTGGGTCTACCCGATACGCGCATGGTTGCCCTTTGGGGGGCAATGCTGTTTGTGGTTTCAGACCTGATCCTGTCGATCGAAGTCTTTAGGTTGGTGCCTGGAGATAGGCGGCGCAAATTGGCGACCAAAGTGGTGTGGATCACCTATGTCAGCGCCCAAATCGGCCTGTACTGGGGGCTGGGCACCCTATAGGGGGTGGTCGCGTGCAAAGGCATCCAATGTCAAAGGAATAGCCTTGAAATCAAGCGCTTTGCCAGCCCCGCGCCACTGAATAGGCTTGGTCAAATAGTCGACCCAGCGCATTTTGGCACACCACGCCACAGCAGCCTGCCAGATATCGGCAGGGTCATGGGTGCGGTAGCCCTCGATCAGGGCCTCCACTTCGGGGCAATCCCGCCCCGTCACCGCATAGGTCGAAAACACAACCATAACCAGATCCTGCAAATGCCCCTTGGGGGTGTTGCGCTTGGCGTGAAACCGTTCAAAATCCAGAAACGTGATGCGCCCGTCCTGCCAACAGATATCCTTGATCGAAGGCCGCCCATGCGAAATATGTTTGGCATGCATCAAAGCCAGTTGTTTGCCAGCAGCCTCAAAGGCCTCTGTATGCCCCGTCTTGCTGCCGGTGATACCAAGCAACAGATATTGCAACGACGGGCCGCTGTCGGTCATGGCAAAATAATCGGGCCCCTCGGCGACGATCAAGGGCACCGGTACGCTCGCCTTATGCAGCATCTGCATCGCATTACGTTCTGCCGCAAATGCCGCGCTTGCATCGCCCTTTTGCAAACGCATCCGCAGCGACAAAACTTCTTGCTTTTTAACCCATATCGTCTGGCCGCCATGCTCAATCCGGCTGATACGCTGCGTCGTCGCGGCGACGTGGCGCTCGATCTTGGCCAGCAAAACCGGGTCTGCTGCAGGTGGGATGATGGGGTGTTTGGGCATGTTGGGCCTCACATAGGGGCATTTTGTCCCTGTATTAAAGCAGATAGTGTCTTTGCCAAGGTAATTTGCCGCTCTGGCCCCTTCCATCACGTGCTTATGTGACATAATTGATAAGAGATAACGAGGGATCC
>DEIK01000061.1 GCA_002352425.1 Rhodobacteraceae bacterium UBA2776 | reverse complement strand
CCGGGTGGGGGCCGCGCAAAGTTTGCCGCTCGGCCGAGCCTCTCAGTCTCAAAAACCCTCACCCCCAAACGCAATGCCGCAAAAGCAGCTCCGGTCGCTATTTCCCTTTGGCTACATCTTTGATGGCGTCAAGGATGACTTTGAGTAGGTTTGGGTCAACATTGGCAGTAGTTGGCGCCTTTGATCCGTTGTTCTGACCAAAAATACGGTCCGTCAATACTACTTTGAGTTCTTTTTGCTGCGTAGAATCCAAAGCCGCGATAAATGGATCTATTGCCTTTACCTCCAAAGCGAACCACCGCGTTTGCTTTTCATTATTGCGATGGAAGCTTGATTGCTTTGAAGCATATACCGCGCCATAGATAAAGACCGCCGTTAAAGGCACAATGCGAGCCATTCGGGCCAAGATTTCACCAGCATTCAAACCTGAGCTCGCATCGGTGAAATAGGTTACGCCCAACCAAACGGCTGTCGCGGCAATAAACGCAATGGCTACCCAGCGCCAAAAATTGGCCTGCTTCTTTTCGCTTTCAGCGTTATTGACATAACCGGCTACAACTCCATCACCCGCCACCAACCCGTGCAGCTCCAAAATTTGCTTATGCCTATTTTCTGCATCCAGTCGCATTTCATCGGTGTCTTTTTTGAAGCTTTCGTAGAATTCACTCAAAGTCGTTGCTCTCAAATCGATTATTTTTTCAGCCTTGGCAGCAGTTCCCTTCTGGAATGGAGCAAACCATCTCTCAAACTCCTTGCTTCTTGTCGCTTGCGCATCGGCAAAGTTTTCCAAACGATCTGTCTGGCTCATTGTAAATTCGGTCGCCCATTCGTTCATTTTTTCGCCATGACCAAGGGCCAACTGATCCATTGCCGCTTCTACTGTTTGCTGTTTGCTTGACGTTGCCGCCAACCCACTTTCAAGTTTGGATGCTTCACCTACAAATTCATCGTTTTTTTTCTCAACGGCTTCAACAAAGTCATCGAAACTTTTCTCTACAGATTTATTTAGTTTGAGAACTTTTTTGTCCTCTTTCATCCACATTATTTCGTAAATTGAAGGCAGATGCCCATCAATATGTGCATTTGCGCTCGTCAATTGTGACGGGTCTGGGTTGCTTTTGTATGCTTGCACAAGGTCCCAAAAACTTGATTGCCGAAGCCGCTCGTTGATGTCATTTAAATTCGAAACGGGCACAATTTCTGGATCAAGGCCGCTTATCGTCTCTTCAATCAGGTCGATAATCTTCAAGAGCCGGCGCCTTTCAGAAAGAAGGCTCGAACTTGGCTTTTCAACATTGACATCGAGACATTCACGCACCTCAGATTATAGTCTGATGTATGCCGTGCTTTTTAAACTCGTCGTCCCATCGTGACATATTGCGCCCAATTCTAAAGTATTACCTGGACACCACCTATAGGAGAATTTTCAACTGAAATCCACTATGTTTGGACGAGCCGGAAAATTCCTTTGCCACCCTCACCGAATAACCATCCCCGGCTCGCCCTTCTTGGCCCGCTCCCAAGCATCCGCCCGCATCAAATACTCCAGCTCTTTTTGCCGCACTGATTTCCGGTCAAACTCCTCGATCCGCTCCAAATCACGGACCGAGACCAGACCCGCGATTTCGCGTCCGTGGCGGTAAATCAGAAACCGTTTGCCACCGAATTTCACCCGTGACAGGTAGCCGCCCAACTGTGAACGCAGCACTGTGTTTGTGACAAATTCCATAATCACACCTTTCCCAAATCCAGCCGATCCCGAAATGGAATCGGACAAATATCGTTCCAGAGTGTACAAACTGTGCGATTTACAAATCCTGACAGCACCGTCCCCACGGGGGTCCGGAATGTTGCGGATTATTTTAGCTAAAGTGCGCTGGGATTAGGGCTGCGACAATCCGCCCTTTAGGCGCGTTCGGAATATTCCATCGAAATCGTGTCGACAATGATGTCTTCGTCCTGCCCGATAAACGGCGGCACCATCACCTTCATTCCGTTTTCCAAAGTGGCGGGTTTGAACGATTTGGCGGCCGTTTGCCCCTTCACCACAGGCTCGGTTTCGACCACTTTGCAGGTCACTTTTTGTGGCAATGTCGCGTTCAGCGCCTCGGCCTCGTGGTATTCGATCACCACCATCATACCGTCCTGCAAAAACGCGCGGCGCTCGCCCAGAATGTCGGCGGGCAATTCCATTTGCTCGTAAGTGTCCATGTCCATGAACACCAGCATGTCGTTGGATTCATACAGGAATTGCTGGTCTTTTTGCTCCAGCCGCACCCGCTCGACCTTGTCAGCCGCGCGGAACCGTTCGTTCAGTTTGGACCCGTTACGCAGGTTCTTCATTTCCACCTGCGCAAACGCCCCACCCTTACCGGGTTTCACATGGCCAACCTTCACAGCAACCCAAAGCGAGTCATTATGCTCCAGAACGTTACCAGGGCGAATTTCGTTTCCGTTAATTTTGGGCATATGACTAAACCATCGCAAAAGGTTGAAGGAATTCTGATAGCACCTATATATTGGTGATCACACGGGGGCAAGACGACTATATGCAGGGTTTTTCAAAGCGAGCCATGCGCCCAATGCATGGTAGGTATGCAAAAACGGCCTAGCCGAATCGGTCAAGATAGGTCATACAGAACGTCACTCCAAAAGAACAAGTGCAAAAGGAACGGTAATGCGAGATTTTGTTGACGGCACAGCTTTTAATCACGAACAAGGCAACCGGTCGCGCAAGTTGTTTGCAGCCGTTGTATTGGCCGCATTGGATGATGCTATTGCCGATGATAAGAAGTACGGCAACGGTCCAGAACAGATCGCACGTTGGGCCCGCTCACGCGATGGCCGCGAAGTTCTGTCCTGTGCTGGGATCGACCCAAACGAGCGTGTTGTCAAAGGCTTGATGGAATTTGTCGGCAAAGGTGTACGCACCTCGGTTGCCCTGTCGCGCGAAGAATCTGAGCGTCGCCAGCAAGCTGAAGCCGCATAGACCTTCGAGCAATATCACAGTTTCAAATGACGCGCCTTTCGGGGCGCGTTTTTTATTGCCGACGGGCACGGCGACCTAACTCAATATGGGTTGTTTCTTGGCACCGGCATGGGGATAACGGGGCATGACAAAGTCACTAATGATCCAAGGCGCTGGCTCCAATGTTGGCAAATCGATGCTGGTCGCAGGGCTGGCCCGTGCCTATGTCCGGCGCGGCCTAAAAGTGCGTCCGTTCAAGCCACAGAACATGTCAAACAATGCCGCAGTCACAGTGGATGGGGGCGAAATTGGCCGCGCGCAGGCTTTACAGGCTCGTGCCGCGATGGTCGATCCAACGACCGATATGAACCCCGTCTTACTCAAGCCCGAAAGCGATATTGGCGCACAGGTAGTGGTACAAGGGCAACGCGTTGCGACGGTGAAAGCGCGGGAATATACCGCGATGAAAGCCGACCTGATGCCCGCCGTTTTGGAAAGCTTTGAACGCTTATCAACCGAAGCGGATTTGGTTCTTATCGAGGGCGCGGGCAGCCCGGCCGAAATTAACTTGCGCGAAGGTGACATTGCCAACATGGGCTTTGCACAGGCCGCTGACGTGCCTGTAGTGCTGGTCGGTGACATTGATCGGGGCGGCGTGATTGCGCAACTGGTCGGCAGCCATGTGGTGCTAAACGACGCGGACCGCGCCCGGATCAAGGGATTTATCATCAACAAGTTTCGCGGAGACGTCAGCCTGTTTGACGATGGTGCCACAGAGATTGCCAATCGCACGGGATGGGCCAACATTGGCGTGTTGCCGTGGTTTGCAGATGCCTGGAAATTGCCCGCCGAGGACGTGATGGACATTGCCTCACGGCAAGGCGGCGCATTCAAGGTAGCGGTGCCGCGCCTGTCGCGGATCGCCAACTTTGACGACCTGGACCCGCTGGCGGCAGAACCTGATATCAGCGTCGAAATCATCGACGCGCGGCGCCCTTTGCCGGGCGATGCTGATCTCATCCTGATCCCTGGGACCAAGTCCACCATCGCTGACCTAGCCTATTTCCGTAAGCAAGGCTGGGACATTGACCTTGCCGCGCATGTGCGGCGCGGCGGGCATGTTTTAGGTCTGTGTGGCGGTTATCAAATGCTGGGAAAGCAGATCAATGACATTGATGGCATCGAGGGGCATGCGGGCCAATTTGAAGGACTGGGATTGCTGGATGTGGTGACTGATATGTCATCGCAAAAACGGGTTGAGTTAAGCGACGCCACCTACCTGCCGACGGGCGATCCTGTTCGCGGATATGAAATCCATATTGGCAGCACGCATGGTGCGGACTGCGACCGTGCCTGGCTTGACCTTGGCGGGCGGCAAGATGGGGCAGCCAGCGTGGATGGGCGCGTGATGGGCTGCTATATGCACGGGCTGTTTACCTCGGACGGGTTTCGGGCCGCGTATTTATCGAGGTTGGGCGGGGCGGCAGGAACGGCGTCTTATGATGCAAACGTTGAGGCGACGCTGGATGCGCTGGCGGACCATCTGGAACACCATCTGGATTTGGATGCATTGCTAGAAATCGCGGGCTAAGCGCGGCTCTCCGCCCCCTCTTCGGGCGTTCTTTGCCATCCGCGCCGAGCGAAGAAAGCCGAAAGGCTTGATAAGCGGCTGGTCTTTTCAATCGAACTCTTGCGAGGCCAGCACACGATTGATTTCGCGGCGCACCAATTTGCGCACGTTTCGGGTGATCCTTTCACCCAATGCGCCCTGCAATTCCTGACGCACAATATCGCTGACCATATCACGCAAGGTTTCTTCGTCGATCACAGCATCATCATCGCCAAACAGATCCCTGTCACCTTTGTCAGCTGTGGCCTCAGTTGCGCTGTCGGCCACAGTGTCCGTTTCAGTTTCCGCCTCAACGGGCATCTCTTCAACTTCTTGGGCTGTGCCATCAATCCAGTCTTGAACCGGCTCCGACATCATTTCTTCGGCGTCCGCGTCTTCTTCGAAATCACTGCCATCCGGCTCCCAATCGCCATCTTGCTGACCAATCGCAGCCTCAAGCTCGGCAATAGTGTCTTCCAGCTGTGAGGTTTTGCCATCCTCTACCACATCTGAAAAAACCTCGCTGCTTACACCTTCTGACACAGGCTCCATATCGACTTGCGCATCAACATGCGCCTCAAACTCGGCGTCCGCTTGCGACACAGGTTCATTGTGGTGAAATTCCAAAGGCGAATCTTCGCTGGTGTTTTGCTCAGTATCTTCTGCGACACCTGCAGCATCCGCTTGCGCATCTTCCTCAGCCGTATCATCAGGCGCCTTATCCCGTGACTCCGCCACCCGGAAATCAGCCGTTAGAATCAGCTTGCCCGCAGGCGCCGCCTCTGCGGCCTCAGAGTTTGCATTTTCTTTCGCAGCCTCGACATCATTGGACACAAGCCGCCGGATGGACGAAAGCACATCCTCGATTTCCGCAGTGGATACAGGTTCTGACATTTGGATTCCCGATTTAGCCTCACCTCAACAATAGCGCCAAGGCTCGCATCGCACAACATAAAGGATTAATTCTAATCTTTTCCTAACGCCCGCAGAACGCGATCCAGGCTTTTGCCCTGCGTACTGTGCGCTGGCGCGTTGCGCACCGCGTTATAATAGGCAGTCGGATCATAGGTCCGGACACCCAATTTAAGATGCTCAACCGTCAACAAACCCATCGACGATAGCAACGTATAAGTCGCAACATACTGATCGGTTACCGACGAAATACGGTTGGCTTGTGCATCCAGCAATTCTTGCTCGGCATCCAACACATCAAGCGTGGTGCGCGCACCCAATGTTGCTTCTTCTTTCACACCGCGAAACGCAACACGCGCCGCGCTAATCTGGCGGTTGCTGGCGGCCAAAGTGGCGCGTGATACATTCAGCAACGCCCAAGCATTGCCAACCTCTTGGGCCACTTCATGACGGGTGATATGCAGGCCAGCCCGGCTTGCATCACGGCGCGCCATCGACTGACGATACACCGAACTCAGCTTGCCGCCCTGATAAATAGGCCCGCTCAAATCCAATCCAACCGACGACACATCTTTACCTGTTTGGTCTACAGACATTCTGCCAACCGCCGACAATTTGGGCCGCATGAGGGCTTCCGCACGCAGCACACCAATCTCGGTTGAAGCAATCTCGTGTTGGGCCTTTTTCATCGAGGGATGCGTTGTGTAGGCAACCGCACGAGCCGCCTCCAATGATCTTGCAGTGGCCGGCGCTTTCGGCGGTGCCTGCAAGGATTTTGGATATGTGCCAACCGCTGCTCGGTATTCCTCTCGAGACCGCGCCAGATTACCATCCGCAACCGCCTTATTGGCACGCGCAAGCGCCAATCGCGATTCGGCCAGTGACACATCGGTGCGGGTCACTTCGCCAACCTCAAACCGGTCCTTGGCGGCGCGCAATTGCTCGCCGATTACCCGCACGTTGTTGCGGCGCAGCGCGACAAATTCATTGTCACGGCGCACGTTCATATAGGCGGTAACGGCCCGCAGCAGGACCCTTTGCTCAATGCTGAGCAACGCTTGGCGTACCGCCAACACATCTTCTTTCTTGCCATCCAACGCCAACCGGGACCCACCGCCATCATACAGCAGCAGGCTGGCCGAAACACCGAAGTTCCCGGTCAGATGGCCATTCTTAAGTCCTACTGGCGAAGGACTGCTGGACGCGGTCGCCGTGGCGAAGTAGCCGATCACAGGGCGCAGAGTTGCGACCGCTTGCGCGACATCCTCATCGGCGGCCCGCAGAACAGCGCGGTTTTGATCCAACAGACCTGAATGCTTATACGCCTTGATCAGCGTATCGGTCAGGGTTTCCGCCTTTGCGCCCCCTGACATTGCGATCGAAATAGTCGCAACCGCCACAATCAAAAATGCTTTCATACTGCTGCCCACATTTAACCCTTTTCCACTATACGTCGGCGACCTGCGCCGGCCCGATATTTGCGCCTGGCTCATAAAGCAAACGACGCCGGTTGTTCAAACCCGTTCAAAACAGGTGCGCTGGCATTGAAATCATAGCGCCACGTCACGTCGCCATCAATTTTATAGCCAACCCGTGCCACGCCCAGCGCATTTTCCGCAAAAAGACAACCGATCCGGCCCCCTTCTTTGAGTTGGTCCAAAATGGCGGCTGGAACATGTTCCGCAGCACCCTCCAGAACGATCACATCATATGGGCCGTGCTTTGCAGCCCCTTCTGCCAAAACAGCTTCGATCACAGCGGCATTGTCGACACCATTACCGGACAACAAGGTCTGCGCCTCTTTGGCCATGTCCGCGTCTTCCTCAACGGCCACCACCGCGTCGGCCAGACGTGCAATCACGGCCGTAGAATAGCCCAGGCCACAACCGACATCCAAAACCACCTCATGCGAATCAATATCCAACGCATCCAGCAATTTGGCGAATGTGCGTGGCTCCAACATGACGCGCGACGCGCCCAGCGACAGGTTTTCACTGATATAGGCCGCTTCACGCAAAGCATCGGGCACGTAGGATTCGCGCGGCACATGCAGCATGGCTTCAAGCACTGTAAACTTGGTCACATCCTGTGGACGGACCTGTGTATCAACCATCATTGTGCGGCGTGTTGTGAAATCGCTCATCGCGTAAACCCGTTCGTTTAGTTAGCTTGAAATGATTTTGCCACAGAACCGCGGCCACAGCAATACGTCAACGACCAACAATCCTGCTTGCGCGACGAAATGGCATGGGTTAGACGACCCTTGGCTTCGGCGAGTTGGCGGAGTGGTTACGCAGCGGATTGCAAATCCGTGTA
>DEIK01000097.1:4188-7798 GCA_002352425.1 Rhodobacteraceae bacterium UBA2776 | reverse complement strand
CTTGGCAATATCGCGGGTCGAGGTTCCGCTGAACCCCTTTGCAACAAACAGCATAGCTGCCGCATCAAGCACTTGCTCGCGGCGGTTATTGCTTCTGGTTTTGGTGGCAAGCGCGGTCATAGGCTTCCTTAACTTAGCAAACGTTTGCTTGGTTAAATAGCTGGATAAATGATTCTGTCAAGAAAATTTAACAAAATGAAGATGGAAGCCAGTGCTGGAATTCTATTTCAAAAGCCCGCCAAGCAGCAGTTTTTGCAGCATGCCGGTTAATTCCTGAAGCGAATAATAGTTGTCCTGCCCGCCTTTTTCAGGGTCGAACCATTCAACCGTCCAGTTCAACGCCCCCAACATAACCTGCCGCAGGGGCACGATTTTAATGTCCGAACGGATGCTGCCCGATTTTTGCGCATTCGCCAGAATACTGTCCCACAATTGCGCATATTCATGGCGCACCGGCCAATGACGGGCCCGCACATCCTTTGGCAACTGTCCATAAATGCGAATGTTTGCCGAGGTAAACTCGCTGACTTGAAACAGAAACTTCATATGGGTTTCAATCGCGGCGGCCACCTTGCTTAGGTCATCCGGATAGGAATACGCATCAGAAACGGTTTGCGAAACGCCGGTCAGCAAATCCCGGATACCAAGATCAAGAACTTTGTCCAGAATGTCCTCTTTAGCCCCAAAATGATAATAAACACTTCCCGCCTCAATCCCCGTTTCTTGGGCAATGGCGCGCATGGTGGCGGCTTTATATCCGCGATCACGGATGATTAGGGCCGCAGCCGACAGCACCTTTGCCCGTGTTCTGGCGGCTTTTTTTCCGGCTTCGGGAGTATCATTAAGATACTGATCCTGATCCGTCGGTGCAAAAACCAGAGGCCTCTCTTTTTTGGCGGCCATCCCCTCCAAAAGCAATTTGGTCATGCGTTCGGATAAATCCGACACAGGATAACGATCGGTGTCATACCACTCGACCGTCCAGTTCATTGCACCAAGCACAAACTGGCGCAGCGGTGCGATTTCTATATCGGTGCGAATGCAGCCTTCACTCTGCGCGTCAGTCAGAAAATCGTTCCACAATTCCGAATATGCACGGCGAAGCGGGCGATGCATTTTGCGCAATTCTTCTGGCAAAGTCGGAAAATTGCGAATATTGGCCGAGGCAAAATCGCTTTCAGTCAATAGAAACGTCAGATGTGTGTTGATGAGCTTTGCAAATATCTGGCGAAAATCATGTTTCAGCGTGCGGACTTCTATAAGGGTCTGACGCGTATTCTCATAAAGGCGTTTAAGGCCCAAATCCAGAACTTCGCCCAGCAATTCTTCTTTGGATTCAAAGTGATAATAGATACTACCCGCTTCTATCTCCGCAAGATCGGCAATTTTACGCATGGTCGAGGCGCTATACCCGTCGTAGCGAAAATGCCGAGCTGCCGCTGCGACAATGGTCGCGCGGGTCTGATCTGATTTGCTTTGCGAGCCATCAGCCGACAGGGGTTTTAGAGGTTTGGATATCATTTTCACCCGTATTTACTCTGGACATTCAGATGGCAAGTAAGATATTTCTAACATATGTTAGATTAATCCTGCATCTGGTGATTGGCAAGGGCAATTCATTTCGATGCAACATCAAAAGGAGCTGCGCCATGCGTGGACTAAAAGGAAAAAGAGTAATCGTCACAGGTGGTGGCAGTGGGATTGGCCGCGAAGTTTGCAAACGTTTTGCCGAAGAAGGCTCCGAAGTTGGCATCTTTGATCTGAACGGCGAGGGCGCCGCAGAAACCGTTGCCCAGATCGAAGCTGCGGGCGGCAAAGCCAGCGCGCATGTGGTCAACATTGCTGATCGTGCGCAAGTGGATGCGGCTGTGGCCGAATTTGCCAAGGGCGGTGCGATTAATGCTCTGGTAAACAACGCGGGTTGGGACAAAATCGTTTCGTTCCTTGATACGGATGCTGATCTTTGGAAAAAAGTCATCGACATCAATCTTTACGGCCCGCTGAATATGCATCACGCTGTTTTGCCGCTGATGGTTGAAAATGGTGGCGGTCGTGTGGTCAATATCAGCTCTGACGCTGGTCGTGTTGGCTCCTCCGGCGAGGCGGTTTATTCGGCTTGTAAAGGTGGCATCATTTCCTTCACCAAAACCGTGGCGCGTGAATTGGCCCGCAAAGGCATTCAGCTAAACGCAGTGGCACCTGGTCCAACAGACACCCCGCTATTTGCCGAAATCGCTGGTGGCGAAGCTGGGGCAAAAGTTGCCGAAGGCCTGAAACGCGCGATTCCGATGAAACGTCTGGCTGTCCCCGAAGATTACCCGGGCATCATTTGCTTTTTGGCATCTGATGACGCCAGCTTTATCACCGGTCAGGTGATTTCCGTGTCTGGCGGCTTGTCGATGCACGGATAGGTGCTTTAGGGTGCCAAGATAAAAGAAACCTCTCCCAAATGGGCCGCGCTTCGGTGCGGCCTTTTTTGCAAAAAAGGGCTATGAATGTTCAATCCTGCTTCTGACATCCGCGCAAACAGCACTCTGACCAGTTTTCTTGAGAAACGTGAAATCGAAACATACGAAGATCTGGCCGAGCGCGCCAACGCAGACCCCGATTGGTTCTGGCAGGAAATACTTGATCTGGCGGGTATTCGATTTTCAAAACCCTACAGCCAGTTGCGCGATATCAGCAATGGCCCCGAAAATACCCGTTGGGCCAGCGGTGCGGCGCTTAATCTGACTGAAACCTTGCTGGATGCCCGCATTGAAGACGGGCTGGGTGACAAGCTGGCGATTGACTGGGTCGGCGAAGACGACAGCCGCCGCAGCTGGAGCTATCAAGAGCTTGCCGATGAAACCAACCGTGTTGCCAATGCGTTGACGGCACGCGGGGTTGGGCCGGGCGATGCGGTTGGCATCTATATGCCGATGATCCCCGAAATCGCGGCTGCCTTTTTGGGCGTTGCGCGGATGGGCGCAGTTGTGGTGCCGCTGTTTTCAGGCTTTTCTGCGCCCGCGATTGTGGCGCGTCTGAATGATAGCCACGCCAAAGCGGTCCTGACCGTCGACGCCACCCCGCGCCGTGGTAAACCAATTCCACTGGAAGCAACCCTGACCGATGCGTTAAGCGAGGTTTCTACGGTGCATACCGTCATCAGCCTGCGCCGTTTCGGGGGCAAAGTGGCCAATGCCGCGCGTGATTTGGACTGGCAGGAAACTGTTGGTGCTGCCGACACTGGCTTTGTGGCCCGTCCGGTGCAGGTCAATGATCCACTGCTGATCGCCTATACGTCGGGCACCACCGGCAGGCCAAAGGGCGTTGTGCATAACCATCTGGGGGTGCAGGCCAAAGCCGCCGCCGATTTCCTGCTCTGTCTGGATATGAAACGTGACGACAGGCATCTTTGGATGACCGATATGGGCTGGGTCATGGGGCCGCTGACCCTGATATCCGTGCTTTTGTCAGGCAGCACTTTGGTGTTGGCCGAAGGCGCACCATCCTCGCCCGAAGACCCGTTTCGCCTGTTGCGCATTGCCTCGGAACAGCACGTGACCCACATGGGTGTCGCCCCCACGCTGGTGCGTCAATTCATGGCCCAAGACCCGGCACTTCTGAC
>DEIK01000097.1:0-4142 GCA_002352425.1 Rhodobacteraceae bacterium UBA2776 | reverse complement strand
TGTGGCAAGTCGAACACATCTGCAACAACCGCGCCGTGCCGCTGAACATTGCCGGCGGGACCGAACTGTTTGGTGCTATTTTGACGTCGACCGTTTTACACGCCCAAAAACCCAGTGGATTTTCGGGGCAGGCGCTGGCCGTTGGGGCCAAGGTTCTGCGGCCCGATGGGTCAGAGGCTGACATCGGCGAAGTTGGCGAACTGGTTGTGACCCAACCGCCGATGGGGCTGGCATCAACAATCTGGCAAGATCATCCGCGCTATCTGGATACTTATTGGTCCAGATACCCCGGCCTTTGGTATCACGGCGACTGGGTACAGCAGGATGCGGATGGCACATGGTATATTCTGGGCCGCTCGGATGACACGCTGAACATCGCCGGAAAACGCATCGGCCCGCCCGAAATCGAAGGCGCCATCACCGCCACCGGCAAGGTCATAGACGCCGCTGCCATCGCCGCGCCGGATGACCTAAAGGGCGTGGCTGTGGTTTGTGTCTGTGTGCTTGCACCGGGGGTCATTGCTGATGAGGCGCTGATAAAAACCCTGAAGGATCGGGTCGGCACCGAGGTTTCAAAACCCTTCCGCCCGCGCGAGATTTATTTCGTTGAAGGTCTGCCCAAAACCCGCACCCTGAAAACCATGCGCCGCGTTGTGCGCGCCGCATTTCTGGGCGAAGACATGGGCGACCTGTCACCCGTTTCAAACCCCGAAACAATCGCCCCCATTTCTGCATTGCGAAAGGACACGCTATGATCGTTGTTTTTGGTGCCACCGGCACGATCGGAACCCCTCTTGTTACTGGATTGCTGGCAAAAGGCGTGCAGGTTCGCGCTGTGACCAGTGATCCAGCCAAGGTCGATGCCCTGCAAGAACAGGGCTGCGAAGCCGTTGTCGCGGGTTTTGACGATCCCGATGCTTTGGCACAGGCGTGTGCGGGGGCGCAAAAGGCGTTTCTGGTTACGCCGGCCCATATTGACATGCGCCAATGGAAAGAAAACGTCATTGCCGCCGCCTCATCAGCGGGCGTGAAACACATGGTGATGGCCACGGGGCTGGGCGCATCGCCCAAGGCGCGGCTGACCTTTGGCATCTGGCATTCTGACAGTCAGGAAACGCTAAAGGCCAGCGGCATGGACTGGACCCTCGTTCAACCTACCTATTTTATACAAAACCTGCTGTGGCAAGCCGACAGCATCGCGGCGGATGGCGTATATCATGACGATCTGGGCGGGCCGGTTTCATGGGTCGATGCTCGCGATATTGCCGATGTCGCCGTCGAGGCGCTGACGGGCGAAGGGCATGAGGGCAAGGCCTATGGCCTGACCGGAGCCGAGGCGCTGGACGGCGCGGCGATGGCAGCACTGCTTGGCAAAGCGACGGGCCGCACGATCACCGTACAGCCTGTATCGGTCGAGGCTTCGCAAGCCGCCATGGTCGCATCGGGCATGGGTGTCGAGGTTGCAAAAGCAATGGTCGAATTGTCCACCTTGGCCCCCAAGGGCTATTTGGCAGGGATCGAGACAACGATTGAAGAGGTACTTGGACGCCCGGCAAAAGATGTTGAAACATTCATTTCCGAAAATCAGGACCGTTTTAGCGGATAAGCGGTACAGAGCCGGAAGGTTTGAGAGCGTCTCGGCAAGTTAATGCGAATATTGGTCAGATTCTGCATGCTACACAATCTGTCAGAACCACCCTTGCTGGATAATTGTGTCCAAGGTACGCGCTCATTCAGCTTCCGAGAGACTTTGCGACAGAGCCCAATTCGGAGGGTTTTTAAAAAACTGCCCTGGCGTTTTCCCCAATGATCTTTTGAACATTGCAATAAATGCGCTTTGTGATTGATACCCCAGATCGAAAGCTAGGGACGTGACGCTTTCACCTTTTGCGAGCCCTTCGAGCGCTGCAAGTAGTCGAACTTTCTCTCGCCACTGGCCAAAGGTGTGTCCCGTCTGGGACAGAAACAAGCGCGCCAGCGTGCGGGGGCTGCTTGCGGCATAACTCGCCCAATCATTAAGCGATCGGGAATCTGCGGGGTCGGCCTGTATGGCGCTCATGATTTTCATCAGGCGCGGATCCTCGGCGACAGGCAGAAAAAGCGGCGCACTGGGCAATACTTTGACCTGATCAAAAATAACTTCGATCAGCCGTATGTCTGCGTCCGTATCACCAAGGCCGCCTTCTTGCGATGCATGAAGGATAAGTTCGCGTAAAAGAGGAGAGATCGTCACCACAGAACAAGTGCAAAGTATTTCGTCACTTTGGGACTGTTTGAAAAACAGGCTGTGGGTGGAAACAGCGCCTTGGGTCATGACCTCATGAGAAACACCTGCCGGCAACCAGACGGCCTGATTGGCAGGCACGATCCAAACCCCTATTTCTGTCGTGACCTGTAAAATACCGTTGCTGGCGTATAGCAACTGCGCCCGGCAGTGACTGTGCATTGGCACATAACTCGACTCATCGCATTTGCGGACGCTAACAGACACCTGCTGAGTGTTAACGCGTGTTCCGGCACGGCTTGGCGACAAAAGATGCATTTTTTACAACCCCCCCCATTTGGCCGTTTAGCGGTATTAATTGGCAGAATGGGTGGTATCAGTCAAATCGAATTTTTCTTATGGTCATCAAATTCGGCAAGAGGGCGGTTCAGTACCTTCCGAATAAAGTTTCATTTGGGCATGCCGGTATTGAAGCTGTTCTGTTCAACGAAACCAATGAAAATTGAATTCACATGGCGCCATCAGCGACCATCACAACCGGGGAAAAATGAATGACAAACGAATCTAAGTGCCGTTTCACTGTCGAAGAAATGACTGGTATCTGGGGTATTATCCCGACGACCAGCACACCAGAAGCCGCCGACCCCAACTATGATGGGATCGCAATTGATACTGTTGAAGCGCGCCGTGCTGTCAACCTGATGATCGACGACGGTGCCGATGGCGTTCTTACAAATGGGACCTTTGGTGAAGAAGCCACCCTGACGTTGGACGAGTGGAAAACTTTTGTCACCGCTGTTCTGGACGAAGCGGGCGACCGTATCCCGATGTTCATCGGCACGACCATGCAAAGCACCCGCGAAACCATTGAGCGCATGAAATTCGCCCGCGATCTTGGTGCAACCGGAACAATGCTTGGTCGTCCGATGTGGTGCCAACTGTCGCCTGCCGCAATGTTGAAATATTATCAGGATGTGACGTCTGCTGTTCCAGAACTGGCCGTTGTTATTTATGACAACCCAGAAGCCTTCAAAGGCCGGATCACTGCGGAAACATATGGCGAGCTTGCTAAAATCCCACAGATTGTTGGCGCAAAAACCATCGGTGTTGATGATCTCTACAAAGACTGTATCGCCGCTGTGGATGGCCGCATCCGTTTGATGCCGCTAGAGCGTGACTGGCTGGTCGCACGCGAGTTGTTCCCAGAGGTTTCTCTGGCTGCCTGGGCTGGTTCCGCTAGCTGTGGCATGGAGCCTTGCAGCAAAGTTCGTGATCTTGTTCAAGGTGGACACATTGATCAGGCGGCTGCGCTATTGAAACGCATCACTTGGACCTATGAGACGTTCTTTCCAAATGGTGATTTCCGCGAATTCTCGAAATACAACATTCCGCTGGAAAAAGAGCGCTTTAATGCGGCGGGATATATCAAGGCGGGCCCAACGCGGCCTCCTTTCGATCTGATGCCGGATTCATATCTGGCGGGCACTGTTGAGGCAGCACGCCGCTGGCGTGTCGTTGCCGCCGAAGTCACCAATGGCGATTTCGACGTTTGATATTCATGCGGCGACTTGACGCCTGATCATCCACTAAAAGAGATACGGGGGGGGAATCTCTCCCGTATCTACTGGTCATTCAGGCTTCTACATTGCCGATGAATGGCCGCACAAATGTGGCTTACTATCATGCCACAAAATTCTATGGGGAGACTACCAGATGTTTAAGAAACTTTCTTTAATCGGTGCGGTCAGCCTTGCGCTGTTGTCGCAAACGGTTACGGCCTCGGCGGACGAGGTCACAATCAAGGCCGTAAGCGCATGGCGCCAAGGCTCGCAAATCAACGAACGCTATGAAGCGTTTCTCGAGGACCTCAATGAACAGGGCAAAGGTCTTGTGAATGGCCCGTGTTGCAGGGATCAAT
>DEIK01000017.1 GCA_002352425.1 Rhodobacteraceae bacterium UBA2776 | reverse complement strand
GCGATCAACAAAGACGAAGAAGCCCCGATCTTCCAAGTCGCCGACTACGGCCTGGTCGCCGACCTGTTCACCGCAGTGCCGGAATTGATCGACGCGCTGTGAGAAAAATGACTGTAAAAGGACATAAAATATGACGCCTGAAACACCCTTGATCCGCACGCTAATCGCGTCAAAGCTGGATATGAAAAACGTGGCGCTGGCATTTGTGGCCAGCGCTGTGATCGCAATCGCCGCGCAAATCAGCGTGCCGATGTTTCCTGTTCCGATGACGTTGCAAACCCTTGCAATCTCGGTGATCGGGCTGACATTCGGGGCGCGGTTGGCGGGCGCAACATTGCTGCTTTATTTGGCCGAAGGCGCAATCGGCTTGCCGGTTTTTGCAAATGGCGGGGCCGGAATGGTCAAGCTGTTTGGGCCGACTTCCGGGTTTTTGTGGGGCTTTGCTGGCATGGCATTCCTGACCGGTTGGCTGGTTGAACGCGGGTTTTCGCGCGGGGCTTTCCGGCTGTTTTTAGCGGCGCTCATTCCTGCCGCTTTGCTTTATGTTCCGGGCGTTTTGGGCTTGTGGGCGGCGACACCGCTTGAGCTGTCCGAGGCATTCAAAGTTGGCGCATTGCCGTTCTTTGTGGGCGATATCGTGAAATCTGTGATTGCCGCGATGGCGGTTGCTGGCGGTTGGTCTCTTTTGAAGAACCGCAAAAACGCCAAGTAATAAAACCTGTTAAAGGTCAAAAAAAGGGGTTCCTTTTCGTATCATCGAAGAGGAACCCCTAATCATTTCTAGCGTTATTTTAGAACGTTTGCGCCAACCTCACACCTTCGTTGATGGCGCGCAAGGCATCCAGCTCGCCGGCCTCTTTGGCCCCGCCGATCATCACCGCGTTAACACCCTGCGCCACCAGCGCATCATGCAGGCCGCGCACCGGTTCCTGACCGCTGCACAACACAATTGTGTCTGCGGCAATCACCTGCGGCGCATCATTCAGAATGATGTGCAGGCCCGCGTCATCAATCCGCACATAGGTCACGCCCGCCAAAATGCTTACACCGTGTTTGCGCAGGGCATTGCGTAAAATCCAGCCGGTTGAAACCCCCAAAGTCGCCCCCGGCTTGCTGGGTTTACGTTGCAACACCGTCACTTCTCGGGCGCTGTCTACAGGGGCCAGTGGGTCGCCGTTCAGTGCCCCCGCCGCGGTGAATTTCCCGTCCACCCCCCACGTGTTGAAAAACGCATCGGTGGTTTGGGTTGGGGGTGTGACCAGATATTCGGCCACGTCAAAACCGATGCCCCCTGCCCCGATCACCGCAACGGTTTTGCCCGCCGTGCGTTCGCCAGATAGAATTTGCGCGTAGGTCGCCACGGAGGGGTGATCAATGCCGTCAATTTCGGGAATGCGCGGGGTGACGCCGGTGGCAATAACCACGTGATCATAACCCGCCAACTCATCGACGCTGGCGCGTGTGGACAGGTTTACTGTTACACCATGGCGGTCCATTTTGGCTTTGAAATAGCGCAGGGTTTCGTCGAATTCATCCTTGCCCGGTGCCGCGCTGGCCAGATTTAGCTGGCCGCCCAATTTGTCACTGGCCTCAAATAGCGTCACATCATGGCCAAGTGCCGCCGCCTCGGCAGCTGCCGCCATGCCAGCCGCGCCACCGCCAACAACGGCGACTTTTTTGGCGACTTCGACAGGCGTGTTGCGAAATTCGGTTTCATGCCCCGCGCGCGGGTTGACCAGACAGCCCGCCACCTGTTCAGAGAAAATGTAATCCAGACACGCCTGATTGCAGGCAATGCAGGTGTTGATTTCATCCGCCCTGCCCTCGCGGGTTTTGCGTACAAAATGCGGGTCCGCCAACATCGGACGCGCCATCGAGATCAAATCAGCATCACCGCTGGTCAAAATATCTTCGGCCAGATCAGGGGTGTTGATCCGGTTGCTGGCGACCACCGGAATTGAAACAGCCGCCTTGATATTGGCCGGAGCGCCGCGCCACGCGCCGCGCGGCACCGGATAGGCGATGGTCGGCACGCGGGCTTCGTGCCAGCCGATGCCGGTGTTCAACATGTCGGCACCGGCGGCCTCGATTTTTTGGGCCAGTGCGATGATTTCTTCGGTGGGGGCGCCATTTTCAATCAGGTCAGCGGCGGAAATCCGGTAGATGATCATGAAATCCGGCCCGCAGCGCTCCCGAACCGCACGGACAATTTCGACTGGAAAACGGTGGCGGTTTTCAGCGCTGCCGCCCCATTCATCAGTGCGTTTGTTGGTGTGCGGCACGGTAAATTCGTTCAGCAAATAGCCTTCGGACCCCATAATTTCGACGCCATCAAAACCGGCGGCCTGTGCATTGGCGGATGCGGTGGCGAACTCTGTGATTGTGCGCTCAATATCGGCCCCTGTCATTTCACGCGGCACGAAGCGGTTGATCGGCGCGCGGATCGGCGATGGGGCGACGCAGTTTTCAATTTTGGCATAGCGTCCGGTGTGCAGGATTTGGGCACAGATCAGCGCCCCCTCGGCGTGAACAGCATCGCAAATCGGCGTCAATTTCAGTGTCTCATCGGCGTCATCCATTCGTGGGCCACCTGTTTCAAACAGGCCTTCGTCATTGGGTGAGAAACCGCCCGTAATAACCAGCGCAACTTCGCCACGCGCCCGTTCT
>DEIK01000068.1:3264-41559 GCA_002352425.1 Rhodobacteraceae bacterium UBA2776 | reverse complement strand
GGGCGTGATGCTGGACCTTTCGCACCTGAACGAGGCCGGGTTTTGGGACATCGCCAAAACATCCGACGCGCCGCTGGTGGCGACCCATTCCAACGCCTATGCGATCTGTCCGCATGCCCGCAACCTGACCGACAAACAGCTGGATGCGATTGCCGAAAGCGACGGGATGGTCGGGTTGAATTTCGCCAGCGCGTTTTTGCGCCCTGATGGGCAAATGCGCTCGGACGTTGGGCTGGAGGTGATGCTGCAACATCTGGATTATCTGATGGAACGTCTTGGCGAAGACAGCGTTGGCATGGGCTCCGATTTTGACGGGGCCACAGTGCCGGATGGAATTGCCGATGTGGCAGGGTTGACCAACCTGCGTGTCGCGATGCGCGCACATGGCTACGACGAGGCTTTGATGCAAAAGCTGTGCTATGGGAACTGGCTGCGGGTTTTGGACAAAACTTGGGGTAACAATTAGCGCAAGCTGATCTAAGATTGCCAAAACTGTAAATGTGAGGAAATTACTGTGTCACGTAAAACTGCAATCGTAACAGGAGCCGCGCGCGGCATCGGGTTGGCCACCACGCAGCTGTTCTTGGAAGAAGGCCGCCAAGTCGCAATGATCGACCGCGACGCAGATGAGCTGATGAAGGTCGCGGATGGGTTGAAAAATGTGTTGCCGATCATTTGTGACGTGTCACAACCCGACCAGGTGACAGCGATGATGGCGCGGGTCAAAGATGACTTGGGTCGCGTCGATGCTTTGGTGAACAATGCCGGTGTCGCAGCGTTTGAGCCAATTGGAAAAACCGATTTTGAAACATGGCGCACGGTGATGGAAACCAATCTGGACGGCGTGTTTTTGTGTTCTCAAGCCGCCATTCCGGTGATGGCCAAACACGGCGGCGCGATTGTAAACATCGCTTCGATTTCGGGCCTGCGGGCCAGCACGCTGCGGGTGGCCTATGGCACCTCAAAGGCTGCGGTGATCCAGTTGACCAAACAACAGGCGGCCGAATTGGGCGAGCAAAACATCCGTGTGAATTGCGTGGCACCTGGCCCTGTGGCGACCAAATTGGCTTTGGCAGTACACGCGCCAGAAATTCGCGCCGCTTATTACGATGCGATCCCGTTGAACCGCTATGGCACCGAAGATGAAATCGCACAGATGATTGTGTTTTTATGCTCGGATAAATCCAGCTTTGTAACGGGGCAGGTTGTGGCCGTTGATGGGGGGTTTGACACAACTGGTGTTGGGCTTCCGGCGTTGCGCGAACAGAACGGCGGCTGATATGAAAATCGGAATTTTTGTATTGGTTCTGGGCTATATGCTCAGCCAGTTTTACCGCGCCTTTCTCGCCGTTTTGACACCTGTTTTGAAAACGGACGTTGGCGCGCAGCCGGATGATTTGTCGCTGGCGTCGGGTTTGTGGTTTCTGACATTCGCGTTGATGCAACTGCCGGTGGGCTGGGCGCTGGACAAGATCGGCCCGCGCCGCACTGCCTCGGTGTTGTTGGCTCTTGGTGGGGCAGGTGGTGCCGCAGTGTTTGCGATGGCGCAAACGCCGATGCATATCAACATCGCGATGGCGATGATTGGCGTCGGTTGCTCGCCTGTGTTGATGGCGTCTTACTACATCTTTGCGCGCAATTTTTCGGTCGCGATTTTTGCCACCCTTGCCAGCTCCATCTTGGCGCTAGGGATTTTTGGCAACATTGCCAGTTCCTTGCCGCTGACCTGGGCCAGTGAAGCCTTCGGTTGGCGCGAGACCCTTTTTGCCTTGGGGGCTTTGACACTGATTGTGGCCATTGCCTTGTTTATTTTTGTCAAAGATCCGGAAATTGCCGCCAATGAGCAAGGCAGCAAGGGGTCTGTGCTGGACCTTTTGAAAATGCCCGCACTGTGGCTGATCATTCCAATGATGTTTGTGAACTATGCCACCGTGGCCGGCATTCGCGGGCTGTGGATCGGCCCATATCTGGGTGATGTTTACGGATCAGACGCGGGTGCGATTGGCACTGCTGCGCTGATAATGGGCATCGCAATGGTGGTGGGTAATTTTGCCTACGGGCCGCTGGACCGCGTATTTGGCACCCGCAAATGGGTGGTTTTCTGGGGCAACTTAATGGGCGCAGGCGCTGTGATATTGTTGGTGATCTACCCCGCACAAAGCCTGTGGATGTCGGTCGCGTTATTGGCTGCCATCGGGTTCTTTGGCTCTAGTTTTGCGATGTTGATTGCCCATTCACGCAGCCTGTTTCCTGCCCATTTGATGGGGCGCGGCGTGACGTTGATGAATCTGTTTGGCATTGGTGGCGCTGGCATCATGCAATCCCTCAGCGGACGTGTGCATAACGCTGCGATGGCGGGGGCAACGGATGCAACCCAAGCCTATCAAACCCTGTTCGGGTTTTTTGGCGTGGTTCTGTTGGTCGGCACGTTCATATACATGTTTAGTCAAGACCGAACCGACTAACGTGCTTGCCAGAACGTGGCGGGACGGGTAAAGCCTGCAATCTACCTAAACGAGCTACCGACGCTGGAGAAACCCATTGAACACTGACCTTATGACGAGCCTGCGCCAAGACTGGCTGGGCAACATTCGCAATGATTTGTTGGCGGGCCTTGTGGTGGCGTTGGCGCTGATCCCCGAAGCGATTGCCTTTTCGATCATCGCGGGTGTGGACCCCAAAGTGGGCCTGTATGCATCGTTCTCGATTGCGGTGATCACAGCCATTGTTGGCGGGCGGCCCGGGATGATCTCGGCGGCGACGGCGGCGACGGCTGTGCTGATGGTCACATTGGTCAAAGTGCATGGTTTGGAGTATTTGCTGGCGGCCACCGTGTTGGCGGGGCTATTGCAGATTGGCGCGGGGTTATTGAAGCTGGGCGACGTGATGCGTTTTGTGTCGCGCTCGGTGATCACCGGGTTTGTGAATGCATTGGCGATCCTGATCTTTATGGCGCAATTGCCGGAACTGACCGGCGTGTCTAACCTGACCTATGTAATGGTCGCGGGCGGTTTGGCGATCATCTATCTGTTCCCCTATATCACCACGGCGATCCCGTCCCCATTGGTCACCATCATTGTGCTGACAGCACTGACGATGTATTTCGGACTGGATGTGCGCGCGGTACAGGACATGGGGGCATTGCCAGACACCTTGCCGATCTTCCTGCTGCCTGACATCCCGCTGAACCTTGAAACATTGAAAATTATCTTTCCGGTATCGGCTGGTGTGGCCGCTGTTGGCCTGCTTGAGAGCATGATGACGGCCACCATCGTCGATGATCTGACTGACACCGAGTCCGACAAAAACCGCGAGTGCGTAGGCCAAGGCATCGCCAACACCTGCACCGGTTTCATCGGCGGTATGGCGGGTTGTGCAATGATCGGCCAGTCGATGATTAACGTGAAATCCGGCGGGCGGGGACGTTTGTCAACCTTTGCCGCGGGCGTGTTCCTGTTGTTCCTGATTGTGGTGCTGGGCGATTGGGTTAAACAAATCCCGATGCCCGCGCTGGTGGCAATCATGATCATGGTTTCTATCGGGACGTTCAGTTGGTCTTCGATCCGCGATCTGGCCGAACATCCGCGCTCGTCCTCTATCGTGATGCTGGCGACCGTGGTGGTGACCGTGTGGACGCATAATCTGGCCTATGGTGTGCTGACGGGTGTTTTGCTGTCGGGCATTTTCTTTGCTGGCAAGATCGCGCAAATTTTCCGCGTGTCGTCAGAACTGTCCAAGAATGGCCGTGAGCGCACCTATACAATCGAGGGGCAGTTGTTCTTTGCGTCGGCCCCTGAATTCACGGCAGCCTTTGATTTTCATGAGGTGTTGGAGCGCGTGGTGATCGACGTCACTCACGCCCATATCTGGGACATCTCATCGGTTCAGGCGTTGGACATGGTGGTGGTCAAATTCCGCCGCGAAGGCGCAGAAGTGGAACTGTTGGGTATGAACACCGCCAGTGAAACCATCGTTGATAAGCTGGCGATCCATGATAAACCTGATGCAATTGAACGACTGATGGGGCACTGACTATGTCAAAGATTATCGCACTGATAGATGGCTCGGTTTATTCACAAAGCGTTTGCGACCACGCCGCATGGGTGGCCACGCGCAAAGGGTCATCCGTTGAGGTGATCCATATTCTGGGCCGCAACGAGGCCGCGCAATCCAACCTGTCGGGGAACATCGGTTTTGGCGCGCGCAGCAAACTAATGGCTGAATTGGCCGATCTGGATGCCCAAAGTGCGCGACTGGCCCAAAAACGCGGCCGCGCGATTTTGGAAGACGCCGAGAAGCGTTTGCGCGAGGACGGGGTGACCGAAGTGACCACACGTCTGCGCCAAGGTGATTTGGTGGAAGAATTGCAAGCCGTTGAGGGAGACGCTGATCTGGTGATCATCGGCAAGCGCGGCGAAGCGGCAGATTTTGCCAAGCAACATCTGGGCAGCAATCTGGAGCGTGTCGTGCGGGCGTGCAAACGGCCGATTTTGGTAGCCTCACGTGCGTTCAAACCGGTTGAACGGTTTATGGTTGCCTTTGACGGTGGCACATCTGCGATGAAGGCTGTGGCACACATTGAGCAAAGCAAGGTTTTCGCTGGATTGAAATGCCGTTTATTGACAATTGGCAATGAGACGCCAGAGGCCAAACGCGCCCTTGAAGGGGCGGCGGCGTCACTGCGGGCTGCTGGTTATGACGTCGAGGTCGAAATCGCACAAGGACAGCCCGAAACGGTGATCAGCGAGAATGCGACACAGCACGATATTGATGTGCTGGTGATGGGTGCCTATGGCCATTCACGCATCCGAAATCTGATTATCGGATCAACCACAACGGCGATGGTACAAAGCTGTCACGTGCCTATTTTGCTGTTTAGGTAGACCAAATGCTCATCAAGCCCGCAAGGGCGCGATGAACTGCTAGGGACTAGGCCGCTGGTTTGCGACCGCGATGACGTGGTTTGCGTTTGCCCGCGGGTTTACCGGCAGGGTTTCCGCCACCATGGGGCTTGCCACCGCCGTGAGGCTTGCCGCCACCACCGCCCTGGCTGCGGCGTTGTCCGCCACCGCCACCACCGCGACGCCCGCCACCGCCACCGCGTGGCGCTGGTTTTTCCTCTTGTGGGCGGATGCCACCCGCGACAGGAATTTCCATTTTCATCACTTTTTCGATCTGTTTCAGATAGCCAATCTCGGTCGCCGAAACAAAGGCAATCGCCTCGCCCCCTTTACCAGCACGCGCGGTACGGCCAATTCGGTGAACATAGTTTTCCGGCACTTCGGGTAGATCGTAGTTGTAAACATGGCTGACGTCAGGAATGTCGATTCCACGCGCCGCAACGTCGGTCGCAACCAACACCCGGGCTTCGCCGGATTTGAACGCCTTGATGGCGCGTTCGCGTTGACCTTGGGATTTGTTACCGTGGATGGAAACCGCATCATAGCCCGCCGATTCCAACGTGCGTTTCAGTTTTTCCGCCCCGTGTTTGGTGCGTGAAAACACCAGCGACAACCCGTCTGGCGATTTGTTCAAATATTCCTTTAACAACTCGGTCTTATTGGCTTGCGCCGTGTAATAGAGCGATTGGGTGATTTTGTCGGCAGCCTTGCCCGGTGTGGAAACCTGCACCCGTTTTGGGTCCGTTAGGTAAGCGCCCGCAAGCTCGCTCATCAGTTTTGGCATGGTGGCCGAAAACAACATGGTTTGGCGCGGGGTGCCAAGCAAAGGCGCGATTTTGCGCAGGGCATGGATGAAGCCCATGTCGAGCATTTGATCTGCCTCGTCCAGCACCAAGAAACGCGCCTCATCAAGAAAGATGGCGCGGCGTTCGATCAAGTCGATCAAACGGCCCGGTGTCGCCACCAGAATGTCGGAACCTTTGGACAGGTTTTGAATTTGACGATTGATCGAAACGCCACCCACCACAAGGTTCACCTTCAGGTGGGTTTTGCGCACGTATTGGCGCAGGTTTTCGGCGATCTGGTTCACCAGCTCGCGGGTGGGCGCAAGGATCAGCGCCTTGGTGTTTTTTGGCGGGGCTTTAAAGCCGTCGCTCATCAGGTTTTCAATCAGTGGCAAGCCAAAGGCAGCGGTTTTACCGGTGCCGGTCTGCGCAAGGCCCATGATGTCATGGCCCGCCAGCGCCAGTGGGATCGCCTCGGCCTGAATGGGGGATGGGTTTTTATAGCCAGCTTCGTCGATGGCTTTAAGAATGTTGGCCGATAGGCCGAGATCTGCAAATGTGGTCAAGTTTTGACTCTTTCGTAAATAAGGCAGCGCACAGATGGCCCCGCCGATATGAATCAGCATTTTAGCCCGAGTGGACCAACGTCTGAGGTTGCGACCCGTTTGAAGGATCGTCAGAACCCCGCGTGAATGGGAACTAGGTGAAAGGCTGTCGCGCCTTTGGCGTCCTGACTGCCGGATTAGGGCGGGCTGCTCACGCGGCGGCCACTCAGGAATAAGCGCGTATCGCTGGTTTTTTCAACAATGTCAACGGGGCCATTCCAAGACCCATTTTCACGGGCTAACAGTTCTACTATTCCGGAATAGTGGTTCTACTGGGGATCAACCGCATAGCATTCCGATTGCTCTGTTTGATTGCTTGCGCTATGAGCGCAACGTTACAAAGAAGAATCCCTAAAAGGAGACCCGTCATGGGCTATAATATCGCCGTCGTTGGAGCCACTGGAAATGTGGGCCGCGAAATTCTGAACATTCTGGAAGAACGCCAGTTCGATGTGGACAAGATCGCAGCACTTGCGTCGCGTCGCTCGTTGGGAACGGAAGTCAGCTTTGGTGATAAAACGCTTAAGACGTTGGATCTGGATACCTTTGACTTTGAGGGCTGGGACATTGCGCTGTTCGCCGTTGGCTCGGACGCCACCAAAAAATACGCACCCATCGCCGCCAAAGCTGGTTGCTTGGTGATCGATAATTCGTCGCTGTATCGCTATGATCCTGAAATCCCGCTGATTGTGCCTGAGGTTAATGCCGATGCGATCGAGGGTTACAAAAACAAGATGATCATCGCCAACCCCAACTGCTCGACCGCGCAGATGGTTGTGGCCTTGAAACCGTTGCATGATCGCGCTTCGATCAAACGCGTTGTGGTGTCGACATATCAGTCCGTTTCAGGCGCTGGCAAAGAGGGCATGGACGAGTTGTGGGATCAGACCAAAGCGATCTACAACCCGGTCGACAACAAGGAATACACCAAGTTCACCAAGCAGATTGCGTTCAACGTGATTCCGCATATCGACGTGTTCATGGAAGACGGCAGCACCAAAGAGGAATGGAAAATGGTCGCTGAAACCAAAAAGATCGTTGATACGAAAATCAAGGTGACCGCGACCTGCGTTCGGGTGCCTGTTTTTGTTGGTCACGCTGAATCCGTGAACATCGAGTTTGAAGAGTTCCTAGACGTTGACGAAGCGCGCGACATCCTGCGTGAAGCCCCTGGCATCATGGTGATCGACAAGCCCGAAGACGGCGGTTACGTGACGCCAGTGGAATGCGTTGGCGACTATGCCACATTCATTTCACGGGTCCGTCAGGACAGCACGGTTGATAACGGCATTAACCTGTGGTGCGTGTCGGACAACCTGCGCAAGGGTGCTGCCCTGAATGCGGTGCAAATTGCGGAAGTTTACGCGAACCGGGTATTGAGCAAACGCTAGGTACACCGCAAAAAATCAACCCAAAAAACCGGCAGTGCCCCGCGCATTGCCGGTTTTTTTGTGCCTGCCGCTTGCATCCGCATCGCGCTGGGGCAAAGGTGACGCAATTGAAACCTATAGGTGATTTCCCATGCGTATCCTTTTCCCCGTTCTTTCAGTGCTTGCCGCCACGCCGCTTTTGGCCGCCGATCTGACCGCACCGCTAAATGTCACAGCCGCCACGGTCTATTCGCAAGGCGTTAGCCTGACCTATATTGCGACGGTTGACTTGCCCGCGGGCAGCCACCGCATCCTGCTCCCTTACGATCAAGACGGCTATGGTTTCACACCACCACAGCTAAAGGTCACAGATGGGGTGAGCATTGGTGCGATCAATTATTTGCTGGAAGTGAATTATGATCAGGACGCGCTTTTGTCATCGGAACAAGCCGTGGCCAAAGTCGCCGTTGAGGCGGCCAAAGACGCCGTTGCCGCACAGCAGACCCAAATCCGCATGGTGGGCCTGCAATTGGACGCACTTGATACCCAAACCGGGTTCTTGAAGTCTATCAGCGGCGGAGAAATGACGGCCGCCGATCCAGACCAGATGCGCGCCCTTGCGCAAATGGTGCGCGACGAATCAGAGGCTGGAATTGCCCGGCGGTTGGAACTGGAGCAACAAGCACGCGACTTGGCCAAAGATTTGAGCGAGTTGGCGGCGACGCTACTCGAGGCCGAGCGCCAGTTTGCCAGCCTGTCTCCTCCTGCTGGGCGGGGCGGTATGATGGCGATTTCGGTCGAAGTGGCCGCGCCCGTAAGTGCCAGCTTTGAAGTGGCGCGGATTGTTAATGATGCGCGTTGGGGGGTCGATTACGAGTTCAAGCTAAGTTATGGAGATGAGCCAAATTTGAGCGTTGAGCGCAAGGTGGTGGTGACGCAGACCACGGGGCAGGCCTGGTCGGACATTGATCTGGTGCTGTCCACCGCCAACCCGTTTTCACAATCCGCCCCCAGTAGCGCGGGTCGCAACTTGGCGATGATCTACAAAAATGAGCCAGTTCCGCAAGTGTCGGACAGCGCGCGCATGTCCTTGCCCGCTGAAGTGATGTTTGACGAGGTTGTTATGATTGAGGAACCGGTTGTGGTTGCTGCGCCTCAGTTTGACGGGCTAAGCCTGAATTACATCTACCCACGTAAAGTGTCGATCGACACCAGCGAAACCGCACAGCTGGTGCTGGACAGTTTCGCCCTGCCCGTGGAAACCAACCTGCTGGCCATCCCACGCCGCGATGAGACCGCCTTCGTGATGGCGGCCATCACCAATGACACCAGCGAACCGCTGCTGCCTGGTATGGCGTCCTATTACCGTGATGGAGCATTCATCGGACGCGAGGAATTTGATCTGATCCCGGCTGGTGCCGAGGCTGACCTGCCCTTTGGCGCGATGGAGGGCATTCGCTTGACCTATACTGCTTTGCGTCAAGAAACCGGCGATAGTGGCATCATCACCACCAGCAACACTCGCGAAGATATGGTGGAGTTCACCATCGAAAATCTAACAGACAAACCGCAAGACATTCGCGCCCTGTATGCGCTGCCATACTCGCAGCAAGAAGATCTGGTGCTGAGCACCACAATCCGTCCGAATCCCACCGAAACCAATGTGGATAATATACGTGGTCTGTCGGAATGGCTGATGACGGTTCCCGCCGGAGAGACCCAAAAAGTGCGACTCAGCACCGGCTTGAGCTGGCCAAAAGACTATGAGTTGGACTGGTCGCAATAACGAAAGAGGTATTGGCGGGGGATAAGGGCTGATTTCCTCTTGACGGCCCCGCCTTGCTCGCCTAAATCCTGCACCCTAGTGGCGGGGTAGCTCAGTTGGTTAGAGCACGGGAATCATAATCCTGGTGTCGGGGGTTCAAGTCCCTCTCCCGCTACCACATTTCTTTTAAATCATCTTGGTTTTTGCAGACATTGCTTTGCAGGATAGAGGCCAAAGGCGGCACCACAGCATTGCTATTGCCCTGATACCTTTTTGTTAGTCGCCGATTGCAATGCCTTCGCGCCGTGGATCAGCCCCACCTTTCAGGGCCTCGCCGACGGAAATCGCATGCAGGCCGGAGTTGAGGTCGCGCACCTTAACCGTGTACCCAAGTTCAATTAGTGCAGGCTCCATGTCGGTGGCCACGCTGTCCGCTTCCAGATCATAGGTTCCGAACCGATTGGAAAAATGTGCCATTGAGACCGCTTCCTGAACATCCATGTCCCAATCGACAAAGGCAATAATGGCCTGTGCGACATAGCCGATAATCCGGCTACCACCTGGTGAACCAACGACCAAAGCGGGCTTGCCATCCTGTAACACAATGGTCGGTGCCATCGACGAACGCGGCCGTTTGCCAGGCTCTAGCCGGTTGGCTATTGCCCTGCCATTTTTGTGGGTGCGGAATGAAAAATCGGTCAATTCGTTGTTCAAAAGAAATCCACCAGCGGTCATCAGACGGCTGCCAAATCCGTTTTCTATCGTGGTGGTCATGGACAGGGCATTACCGTAGGCGTCAACGATTGAGATGTGGCTGGTCGAGGGAAATTCGATTGCTTCGTCATCGGCCCATAGTTGCGCGTGGTCCCAAGTTGGCTGTCCGGGCTTGGTGTTTTCAAGTGCCTTTTTACCATTCAACAAAGCAGCGCGCTGCGCCAAATATACGTCGTCCAACAACCCTTTGGTGGGCATCGGAACAAAATCACTGTCGGCCATATACCGACCGCGATCCGCAAACGCGAGACGCGAAGCATCCCCGATCAAGCGCCAGGACTGCACGTCTTCCGGTCCCATGGCGCGTAAATCATAGGGGCGCAATGCCCCCAAAATCTGCCCTACAGTCAGCGCTCCAGAGGATGGTGGCCCCATACCGCAGACATCAAACTGCCGATAGGTGGCACAAACAGCGTCCCTTTCTATGATTTTGTAGATTGCCAAATCAGTCATCGACAATACGCCTGGATTATCGGCAGCCTCTCGCACAGTTGCAATGATATCCTCAGCGATGGGGCCTGTGTAAATCGCATCCGAACCCATTGTGCCAAGGGCGCGTAGCGTGTTGGCATAGGGTTGGTTTATCAGCATATCACCCGCCGCCAGCGGCACGCCCTCTGGCAGAAAATAGGCGGCCGTTGCAGGAAAGCGGCCCAATCTTTTGGCGTCTTTTGCGATCAGTGTTGCAAGCCGTGGCGAGGTTTCAAATCCCCCCTCAGCCAAATTAATCGCATCGTCAAATAGCGTGGCCCAATTCGCACGCCCCCAACGCCGATGCGCATCTTCCATCAGTGCAGGTGTCCCGGGGGTGCCGACCGAAAGCCCGCCAACCACTGCGTCAAAAAACTTGAGTGGCTGGCCATCGGCATCTTGAAATAGACGGGGATGCGCTGCCAAGGGGGCTGTCTCACGTCCGTCCAGCGTGGTGACTTTACCGCTTGTCGCGTCGTACCATACAAGGAATGCGCCGCCACCCAAGCCAGAAGACTGCGGCTCGACCAGCCCCAAAACGGCCTGCACGGCGACCATCGCATCAGCCGCGCTGCCACCAGCCCGCAAGACTTCCGCACCCGCCTCGACGGCCAGTGGATTGGCTGCTGATACCATCCAGTTCTGCGCCTCTACTGGACGTCCAGCGGCTTTCGCCTCCAATGCCTGTAGCACTTCATCCGAATGTGCCACCACCACAGTGTCGGTCGCGGCTTCGGGGGCAACATCATCGGCGGCCTGTTGCGCCGCAAGCGAAGTGGCAAAAAATGTAGCGGTGATTAGGGTTAGGAAGTGTCGGAACATTGCGCGCGCCTTTCATTGGGATCACCCCATCATGCACGCAATCAACGGCTTTGCAAATGATCGCTATTCCTGCATCCGCAGCACAGAAGCCGGACGCGCCGCCAATGGTCGCCACGCGAAAGCCAACCCAGACAAGAGCGTTGCAGCCGCCCCGCCCGCAACAATGGTCAACGCCGAGATCGCATCAAACTGATAACTGGAGTCCATCACAAAGGTGATCACACCCCACGCCACCACGCCCCCTGCGAACAAGGCAACCAGCCCTGCAGCTGCGCCCAACATAGCCGAACGTAACATAAAACTGATCAAAATACGTCGCCTTGAGGCCCCAACTGTTTTCAGCACCGCTGCTTCAAACGTACGGGCGCGTTCCCCAGCTGCAGCGGCCCCGATCAATACGGCAAACCCCGTCAGCAGGGTGGCCGCCGCCGCATATGATGTCGCTGCGGCGATCCCGTTCAATGCTGTTGAAACCCGTGCGATGGCATCACGCACACGGATGGCGGTGATGTTGGGGAAGACGCGCATCAGGTTTCGCAGCAATCCGGCCTCAGACTCCTCAGAGGCATAGACCGTGGCGATCGACGAATGTGGCGCACCCGCAAGTGCGGCAGGATTCATGGTGACGACAAAGTTGATGCTGGCATCGGAAAAATCGACCGCACGGAAATTGGAAATGCGCGCCGTGATATCACGGCCAAGCACGTTCACGGTCAATTCATCCCCGATTTTCAGGCCAATCTCGTTCGCCTCTTCTTGGGCAAAACTGATCAACGGCGGGCCAGTGTAATCGGCGGGCCACCATTCGCCTTGCGTGACATGCGAATTCTTTGGTGGGTTTAGCGCATAGGTGATACCGCGATCCCCCCTGATCACCCAATGGTCCCCTGCAACCTCGGAGGCGGGGACATCGTTGATGCGCGCGATCACGCCGCGCAACATAGGTGCTGTGTCAATTTTTGTCACACCCGGGTCCGCGTGGGCAATTTTCAGAAAGTCCTCCAGCTGATCTTTTTGAATGTCGACAAAGAAATAGGCAGGGGCCACAGCAGGTAAGTCACGCGCAATCGCATTGCGCAGATTGGTGTCGATTTGGCCAATAGCGGCCAGCACGGTGAGGCCCAGTCCCAGCGACAAAACCACGGGCACCGCTTCGCTGCCTGGTCCACCAATTGCACCAAACGCGAGACGCAATGCCGGCCTGCCGCGCACCCATTTTGAGCGACCCAAACGGGCAGCGAGTTTGCGCAACCCCAACGCGGCCAGCAACAACAGGAACAGCGATGCAACAATGCCGCCCGTCGCCCAGAGCGCCAGTGTCGGGATTACGGAAAACCCAGCAACGACGCCGATCAAGGCGACCAACACCAGCCCTGTTATCAAGATGTATCGCGGTTTGGGCCATGCGGTGATCCGTCCGGCAGCATCGCGAAATAGACTGGCGGCGCGAATATCGCGGGCCTTGGCCAAGGGCCAAAGCGTGAACAGGATTGCCGTTAAAAACCCGTAGATCGCGGCCTGAAACAGCGGCTCGAAGTGCAGGGAGAAATCCGCGGGAATTGGCAGGGCCGCCGAAATCAGCGAGGAAAACGCCAGCGGAACCAAGGCACCAAACGCGATACCCAAGCCAACTCCCAAAAAGGTCAACACACCGATCTGGATCATATAGACTTGAAAAATGGTCCGCCCGTCAGCCCCAAGAGTTTTGAGCGTGGCAATGGTGGCCGTTTTACCACTCAGGTACGAGCGTACGGCCGCCGAAACACCAACTCCGCCAACCGCCAAGCCCGCAAGGCCAACGATCACCAAAAACGAGGCGATCCGTTCCACAAAGGTCTGGATGCCGGGGGCACCGTTGCGGCTGTCACGCCAGCGTAAACCGCGGGTGCTGAACTGCGCTTCGGCTTGGAACTTCAACTGATCCAGATCAGCATTTTCCGCCAGCAACATCCGATAATGCACTTCGAACAAAGAACCGGGTTGGATCAGGCCGGATTGCGCCAATGCCTCGGTGGCTACTATGGTACGCGGGCCGAGACCAAAGCCACTGCCAGCACTGTCCGGTTCACGGATCAGCGCAGCGGACAGGCGGAATTCCTGCGCGCCCAGTTGGAACACGTCGCCGATCGTCAAGCCAAGCCGATCAATCAAGATTTGCTGCATCACAGCACCAGGCACGCCACCCTTCACAGCCAGCGCATCAGCCAGCGGGATGTCGGGTTCCAAAACAGCCGTGCCATACAATGGATAGGCCGCGTCAACAGCTTTGATCTGGGTTAGACCGGTTTCAATCTCGGCCCCGTTTTCCACCACAGCCATCGAGCGAAAGTCGATGATCTCGGACATTTTTAGCGCCGTGTCAGCCAGCCAAATTTGTTCTGCGTCCCCAGCGGAGCGATGGGTGAATGAAACTTCGGCGTCGCCGCCCAATAGTGTTGCGCCTTCTTGTTGTAGGCCTTGCTCGATGCTGACCCGCACCGTGCCAACAGCGGCAATCGCGCCGACGCCCAGCAACAGACAAGCCAAAAATATGCGAAAACCACGCAGCCCACCGCGTAATTCGCGCCGCGCAATTCGGGTTGCGACAGACAGGCTCACTCGGCGGCCTTTTGGCGCGTGTCAGAGTCGATCCGCCCATCCCGTAGACGCACAATGCGATCGCAACGCGCAGCCAGATCGGCGGCGTGGGTGACCAGAACGATGGTGGTGCCATGCCGCTCGCGTAGCCCCAGCATCGCGTCAATGATCGACGCTCCAGTGATTTCGTCCAGATTTCCTGTGGGCTCATCTGCCAGCAGAATTTCAGGGCGCGGCGCAGAAGCGCGCGCCAACGCCACCCGCTGTTGTTCCCCACCCGACATTTGCGACGGGTAATGGTCAATGCGCGCGCCCAGACCCAAACTGCGCAATTCAGCCTCGGCCCGTTCAAACGCGTCGGCCTCACCCGCCAGTTCCAGCGGGGTGGCGACATTTTCCAGTGCGGTCATTGTCGGAATTAGGTGGAAAGATTGGAACACAATGCCCATATGATTACGACGAAAGCGGGCAAGCGCGTCCTCGTCCATATTGGTCAGGTTATGATCTAGCGCGCGTACCTCACCACCGGTGGCCTGTTCCAGCCCGCCCATCAACATCAGGAGCGACGATTTGCCAGACCCCGACGGCCCAATCATCCCCAAGGTTTCACCGCGAGTGACGTCCAGTGAAATTCCATGCAGTATTTCAACCAAACCAGCGTTGGACGCAAGGCTAAGGCGGATGTCTTTGAGCGCAAGTATTGTGTCAGTCATGGCCGCCATTCTTTGTGATGCTGTAGCAATTGTATATGGGGTATTTCGCAGATGCTTCAAGCGGTTGGCGGTGATATTTTTCCTAGTCTTTCCAACTGTGACCTTGGCCGAGCCTGTTGTCATTGCGGCGCTTGGCGACAGTTTGACTGCGGGCTATGGATTGGAACGTGAAAACGGCTTTGTGCCGCAGCTAGAAGGCTGGCTAACAGAACGGGGCGAAGAGGTCCGTATTCTGAACGCTGGGGTATCTGGCGACACCACGGCGGGCGGGTTGGCACGGGTGGATTGGACCCTGACGCCGGAGGTTCAGGCGTTGATCGTGATCCTTGGCGGAAATGATATTTTGCGCGGGGTAGATCCTGTTTCAAGTCGCGCGAACCTCACCAAAATTTTGGAAGCCGCAACCGCTCGCGGTCTGCCTGTTCTGCTGGTTGGCATGCCAGCACCTTCGAATTTTGGAGCGCAGTATCAAGCACAGATTGAGGTGATGTATCCGGAGTTGGCCGCGCAATTTGGCACGCTTTATCAGGAGAATTTCTTTACAGCGTTGTTGTCGGGGGCGGACAAACTCCCGCCAGCCAAGTTCATGCAATCCGACAACATCCACCCGAATGCAATGGGGGTTATGGAAATTGTCGGCACGGTTGGCCCAAAGGTTCAGGAGCTAGTCGCACAGGTCCGCGCACGGTGATTGCCTAGGAGCATTTGCGTGCAAACGGTTGGCTAAGGGCATACTCGAAAAAATCCAGATGATCCTGCCCATAGAACATATCACACGATACAAAATAGGTGGGTGACCCGAACACTGACCGCTCAATCGCCTCGGCCGCGTAGACAGATTTCATTTCGGTTGTATACGCCAAATCAAACAGCTCTTCCGGCGCCTGACCAACCGAAGTAGCAAGCGCGGCCAGAGCTGCACGATCGGCCAAATCCGCATGTTCCGCCCTGTGAGCTTGCATCATTGCAAAGGCCAGACTGACAACGTTTTGCGCCGAGATCGGCAAAGGCAGAATAGGCTGAGTAGAAATATTCGATATCGGGCATTCTTAATCTCTCCTTGATCGTTGTTTTTGTAAAATTTTAAAGGGCAATTGAAAGTTGGCAAGTCGGTTAACCCGCGCATTTCCAATCACTAAAACCTGCGCGGGTCATCCAATTCAGTGGCAAATCTCTTGGGCAATAGCCCTGCCTGAAACCAGTTTACGAAGGAGTGGATTGAAAACACGGGCAAGCCGGTTTGCTTGCGAATGTCGGCGGCATAAGGCGACATATTGGTGCATTCCAAAACAATTGCGCCGATGTCTTTGTGTTGCTCAACCAGCATCGCGGCGGCATCCAAGTTGTCTTGCCGACAGGCTGCAAAATCAATGCTTTCAGCGTCCGACAAAACATCGCGAGTGAAACAGTTGCCTTGGTCGGTTCCGATCACGGGGGTGTCAGCCGGTGCGCCCGCAGCAATCAAATGTTCGGAGCGTAAAGTGGCCTTTGAGATTGTCATCACACCCACCCGTTTGCCGGCTGGTAACATCGCCTGCACCATCGGCACTTGCATCAGGGACGATGTGGCGACGGGGACGCCCAATGCCTGTTTTAGGTCATCTTGCAACAAGGACAAAAACCCGCAATTGGTGGTGATCCCGTCACACCCCATGCGCACCAGTTCGCGCCCTTCGGTGATGAAGTGATCCAACATGACATGTGGATCACCCCGCACCACATTGTCCGGTGTCGCCCCTTGGACAACGCGATAATGCACCGGAAAATCCCACGTCCATGCATTGCCAATGTCGCCGTGAATGCGCGGGAATTGCGTTTCTAACATCAAGATGCCGACCGTGGCTCCGTAGACTGTTTTGCCCCCAAATTCCGTGCCCATCTATTTTGTCCCTTCTGTAAAATCGCCCGCATTAGGCACGTAGAGTTGTGAATAAGCGATGCGCACCGCTTCCGCCGCATCCTCGCGCTGTCGTCCGATGTGGGCGCGCATGGCTTGCGCGGCAGTTTCTGCATCACGCGCAACTAGCGCATCCAGCACCTTGCGATGTGCCGGTGGAATCATTGCCGTTGGTTGGCTGCGGTTTTTTAAATAGATCAAACGGACATAGCGGATGCGCTCGTTCAGATTTTCCAAAACCCGGATCAGTTCGGTATTCTGCGACAGACGTACAACGCCCATGTGAAAGGCCTCGTCTTGTTCCAGACGCGTTTCGGGTTCAGCCGCTTGGCTGTTGCTTGCCTGGCGCTCCAGATCGTCTATTAGGGCCTTCAAATTTTCATCGGATGCCCTTTTACAGGCCAATCTCACGGCTTCGACTTCGATTGCGACCCGCGCTTCGTAAAGGTTCAGAACCTTGGAGGGGCTGAGCGAGCGACAGAAAAAGCCGCGCCCGCTTTGAAACGTCAAAAACCCTTCGGCCACCAGCCGGTTCATCGCTTCGCGCAACGGTGTTCGACTGGTGCCAAGCTGTGCGGAAAGCGCGCTTTCGTTGATCCGTGCATCTGGCTTGAACTCAAAATTGGCCGCCAGCCCGCGCAGCTGGGTGTAAACACGGTCGACGTTGCTTTGTTTCATAACGCAGGAGATTCCAGTTTGGACAGGTCACACAAAGGATAGGGGGTGTTGGATATCAGTTCAATATTGAATACTGTGCTGTATACAATTTATACTTGCACCAAGAATCACCGCTTAGAAAGTGATAATTGTTGTGAATAATACCCTATCTGGCGCTGAGGCGATGGTCCGTATGTTGGAAGCGCAGGGCGTGAAACATATTTTCGGTCTCTGCGGCGACACCACATTGCCGTTTTATGACGCCATGCACCGGCTTGATCACGGCATCGAACACGTGCTGGTTAGGGATGAACGCAACGCGGCCTATATGGCGGATGCTTATGCGCGTGTAACGGGGCGGGTTGGTGTTTGCGAAGGGCCATCTGGCGGCGGTGCGACCTACATTTTGCCAGGTTTGATCGAGGCCTCGGAAAGCTCATACCCGGTGCTGGCGATTACCAGTGACATTTCGGTCGGCTCTTACGGTAAATACCCGTTGACCGAGGTTGACCAAGAAGCGTTGATGCGTCCCCTGACAAAATGGAACACAGTTTTGCGCAGGGCTGACCATATTCCGCGGATGATACGTACTGCGTTTCGGGCGATGACCACGGGGCGTGCGGGGGCCACGCATATTGGTCTACCTTATGATGTGCAGCATGATCCGGTGGACCCATCCGACATTTGGGCGGACCCCGAAACTGCAACCTATCCTGCTTATCCGCAGTGCCCCGAAACGGGTGTCGCCAAGGCGGCGGTCGACGCCATCATGTCATCCGAAAACCCGCTGATTGTGTGCGGTGGCGGGCTGGTGATTGCCGACGCGATGAGCGAGCTGGACCGGCTTGCCACACGGCTGGACATTCCCGTCGCGACTTCGGTGTCGGGTCAGGGCTCACTGGCTGAAACCCACCCTTTGGCGCTGGGCGTTGTCGGCTCAAACGGTGGCACGGATGAAACATGGGAAATGATGCAAGCCGCTGACTTGGTGATCTTCATGGGGGTGCGCGCTGGTTCGACCACCACTTCGCGATGGGAGGCACCGGTGCAAGGCACCCGCGTGGTGCATTTTGACAGTGACCCGATGGTGATCGGTGCAAATTACCAAACCGAAGTCGGCGTGGTGGGTGATTTACGTCTATCATTGCAACAGGTCAACGCGGTGCTGGACGAGCCTGCGACCAAGGACAAGGTTTTCGGCGGGGCCAAAGCTGTGGCTGATATTAAACGACGCAAGTTCGAGGTCTTTCGCCAACATGCGGACAGCGGCGAGGTTCCGATCCGCCCAGAACGCCTGATGGATGCGCTGATGAAAACACTGCCGGACGACGCCATCATAGTCTCGGACCCCGGCACCTCATGCCCTTATTTTTCGGCCTACTATGAATTGCCCCGCGAGGGCCGTCATTTCATCACCAACCGCGCACATGGTGCTTTGGGCTACGCGCTCGCGGCATCACTGGGGGCGTGGTATGGCAAACCGGACAACAAGGTGGTGGCGTTGATGGGGGATGGATCGTTCGGATTTACCTGCGGCGAGCTAGAAACCGTCATGCGCGCCGGTGCCCCGATCACATTCATCGTTCTGGCCAACAACAACTTTGGCTGGATCAAAGCCAGCCAAGCCGAAAGTTACGGCGCGCGCTACTACAATGTTGACTTCAAACCGGCCGACCATGTCGCAATTGCACAAGCCTACGGGCTAAAATCATGGCGGGTTGAAAATCCGGCAGATATGGAACAGGTTTTGCAAGAGGCCTTGGAACACGATGGGCCAACTTTGATTGAAGTGGTCACGCAAGCGCTGGAAGACAGCAATGCGCCCGTGCGGCGCTGGATGGGGTAACATATGGCGGCTAAAAACATCATTGTCATAGGGGCTGGAATCGTCGGGGCCTCTAGCGCGATCTGGTTGCGCCGTGCGGGGCATCAGGTGACGCTTATTGACAAAGGCGAGCCGGGCATGGGCGCGTCATATGGCAACGGTGCCATTTTAGCGGCCTGCGCTGTGGTGCCCGTGACGACGCCGGGGTTGCTGGCAAAGGCACCCAAATTGTTGCTTGATCCAAATTTTCCGCTGTTTATGCGTTGGTCATATCTGCCCAAACGGGTTCCCTGGATGGCGCGTTATATGTCAAACGCTAATGACAAAGACACGCGCCGCATCGCGCGTGGCCTGACAACGATTGTTGGTGATAGTCTGCAACAGCATCAAGCTCTAACGGCGGGCACCGATGCCACCAAATGGGTGCAAGAGAGCGAGTACAGTTTCGTCTACCCCGACCGCGCAGCCTTTGATGCGGATGCATATGTTTGGGAGTTGCGTCGCGACGCTGGCTTTGTACCGGAGCTGATTGAGGGGGCTGCCGTGCAAGAAGCGGAACCCATTTTGGCGCCGAATATTGATCTGTTAGCGGTGATGAAGAACCACGGATTTATCCTAAATCCTGCGGGCTACGTCAAAGACCTGGTCAAAGTACTGCAGGCCGAGGGTGGTAAATTCATCCGCGCCGAGGTCAAAGATTTCGACGTCAGCGGCGAAAGTATTTCGGCCATCGACACCGATCAAGGGCGCATGGAATGCGACAGCGTTGTGCTTGCCACAGGCGTTTGGTCCAAGCCGTTGATGGGAAAACTGGGCTTGAATGTGCCGCTCGAACCCGAGCGCGGCTATCACATCGTTTACCAAAACCCAAACGTCCGCCCGAACGCACCGATGATGGTGACCACTGGAAAATTTGTTGCCACACCGACTGATGAAGGTCTACGCTGCGCAGGTGTTGTCGAATTTGGCGGGATGACGGATGTGAAATCCAAAGCCGCCCTCGGCTTGATGCGCAAAAAGGTGAATGAGATTTTTCCAACGATGCACGCGGCAACCGAAGAAGAATGGCTGGGGTTTCGCCCCGCCCCCAGCGATAGCCTGCCATTGGTAGGCGAAGTCGGAAGCACCGGCATTTTCACGGCCTTTGGGCACCACCACATTGGCCTGACTGGCGGCCCAAAAACGGGCCGCATGATCGCTGATATGGTTACGGGCAACCAGATGAACATAGACACGACCCCCTTTGCGCCCAACAGATTTGCCAAGGGAGCATAGAGAAAAGAAACTTTCAAAATCAGGGAGATTAACAAAATGAAAGTCACGAACCTAACACTTGTAGCAGCGCTTGCGTTTGCGGGCACAGCGGCATTGGCCGAAAACTGGGATATGCCGATGGCCTATTCCGCCACCAATTTCCATTCAGAAATGGGCGTGGTCTTTGCTGATCGCGTTGGCGAATACACGGGTGGCGCAATGACGATCACCGTACATCCCGGCGGCTCGCTGTTTAAAGGCGGTGAAATCAAACGCGCCGTTCAAACTGGTCAAGTTAATATCGGCGAGCGGTTCATGTCGGCCCACGCCAATGAAGCCCCATTGCTGGGTTGGGACAACCTGCCATTCGTTGCAACCACATATGCGGACAACGAAAAATTGTGGGGCGCAGCCAAGGAATCGGTGAATGCACAGCTTGCCGACCTCAATCTGGTGGCGCTATATACCTGCCCATGGCCGGGCCAAGGTTTTTATTTCAACAAAGAGGTCAAAACCTCGGCTGACACCCAAGGCGTCAAATTCCGCTCGTACAATACCGCAACGGCCACCTTCGCCGAAGGTCTGGGCATGGTGCCGGTTCAAGTCGAAGCAGCTGAATTGTCACAAGCCTTGGCAACCGGTGTTGCCGAAGCCTTCATCTCGTCCGGATCAACCGGCTATGACCGCAAAGTGTGGGAACATCTTTCACATTACTACAAGGTTAATGCCTGGCTGCCGCGCAACTATGTGATGGTCAACAAGGGTGCTTGGGATGGCCTGGATGCAACTGTTCAGGGCCAAATCCAAAAAGCAGCGGATGAAACCGGTGCAGATTGCGCCGCCAAATCAGCCGAATTGGCGAACTGGTATTTCGAGCAACTGGAAACCAACGGTATGACCGTGACGGACGCTGGGCCAGAGTTCTTGGCTGAATTGCAAACCATCGGCGCGAAAATGCAAGCTGACTGGTTGGCAGAAACTGGTGACGCAGGGCAAGCAATTTTGGACGCCTATAACGCGAACTAAAAAGACACGATTGTCGCGGCCTCATGGTTAATTGGGGCCGCGATGCACTTGCGGGGTAAGGGGCAACAATATGCGTGACTGGCAAGATTATTTAGGCCTGCCATTGTGGGTTTGGCTGTTCGTGATGCCAGCGGCATTGGCGGCACTCTGCCTGTTTCGGCGGGACCAGATGGGACGATTGCTACGTCCGGTTTGGCGCCTCCTCGACAGGGTTTATTTAGCTTCCGGCGTTGTGGCGGCTTGTTTCATGGTGATGATCCTGCTGTTGATCGTCGCCCAAATGATCGCCCGGTGGAGTGGTTGGGTCTTTCCGGGTTCAACCGAATACGCAGGCTATGCGATGGCCGCCACTTCGTTTTTTGCACTGGCCCATGCTCTGACACGCGGCGCACATATCCGCGTGTCGATCCTGCTAAACATCAACAGTTTTGTCAAATTCTGGCTGGACGGTGCCGCGATGTTGATCGCCGCTATCACCGCCACATATTTCGCGCGCTACGCGATCAAAACCAATTTCATGTCGGAAATGTTAAATGACCGCACCCAGGGACAAGATTTCGTGCCCGAAGTGGTACTGACGTTTTTCCAGATGTTCGCAACTGCGCCCTGGAACTGGGGCGATTTATGGGCCAACAGCGGATTCGGTTGGGTCTATACACCCGTCTGGTTGCCGCAATTGCCGATGTCGATTGGCAGCGCTTTGTTGGCGATCGCCGTGTGGGACTATCTGACCCGCCTATTGGTCGATCGTGAAACCAGCATCATCGGGGAGGGCGTCGAATGAGCGAACTTTACGCAACCGTCATATTTTTGCTTGTTCTGTTCGCCCTTTTGGGCTCATCCGTCTGGATCGGTTTAGCTCTGATGGGTGTCGCTTGGGTGGGAATGGAACTGTTCACCTCGCGCCCTGCCGGCGATGCAATGATCACCACGATCTGGACAGGGGCCTCGTCTTGGACGCTGACCGCATTGCCGCTGTTCATTTGGATGGGTGAAATACTGTATCGAACCCGATTATCCCAAGACATGTTTCGCGGTCTTGTTCCGTGGATGCGCTGGTTGCCGGGCGGGTTGTTACACACCAATATTGCGGGCTGCACGATCTTTGCCGCCGTGTCAGGATCGTCTGCCGCGACCTTGACCACGGTTGGCAAAATGTCGATCCCCGAGTTGCGCAAACGCGGTTACCCCGAGCATATGATCATCGGCACATTGGCCGGCGCGGCGACGCTGGGCCTTATGATTCCACCGTCTTTGACGTTGATCGTCTACGGTGTGGCGATCAACGAAAGCATCACCAAACTGTTCATGGCAGGCATCATTCCGGGGTTGGTATTGGCGGGGCTGTTCACGCTTTACATTTTTGGCTGGCATTTCTTTTCCAAGGGCGATCGCCCTGAGCCAGAGCCCTCAATGAGCTTAGGAACCATGTTGAGCGAATCCAAATTCCTGATCCCCGTACTAATGCTGGTCACGGTGGTGATCGGCTCGATGTATATGGGACTTGCCACCGCGACCGAGGCCGCAGCGGTTGGCGTGATCGGTTCGCTAAGTCTGGCGGCTATGCAGCGTTCGTTGAACTGGGGTACCTTTTCAGCCTCCTTGATGGGGGCGACCCGCACCAGCGCGATGATCGCGTTGATCTTGATGGGCGCATCCTTTTTGTCGCTCGCAATGGGGTTTACGGGTCTGCCGCGTGCCTTGGCAGCTTGGATTGATGGTATGGAACTGTCGCCAGTCGTGCTGATTGCTGCGCTGACGGTTTTCTATGTCGTGTTGGGCATGTTCCTTGATGGAATTTCTTCGGTGGTTTTAACCATGGCCATCGTCGAACCGATGATACGGCAGGCAGGCATTGATGTAATTTGGTTCGGTATCTTCATCGTTGTGGTGGTGGAAATGGCTCAAGTTACACCGCCAATCGGGTTTAACCTGTTCGTTCTACAGGGCATGACCAAACACGAGATCTCCTACATCTCGAAAACGGCGTTACCGATGGTTGGCCTGATGTTGCTGATGGTGGTGATCCTGGTGGCTTGGCCTGAATTGGCGACGTGGTTGCCGGACAATATCCGCAAAGGACCGTAAGGCGGCACTGGCCGCCGATCGAGAAAAACGCACCAACCAATCCCGCGTGGCTGGTCATCTAATTGGGTCTATAGCAGGCCCCAATTTGTGGTCGAATTTTGCAGCAAGGTGAGGGCGGTTTGGCTGCCACCAGAATTCACATTCAACGCCTGAACTTCAGATTGCAGCAAGAACAATCTCGTCAGCTTCTTTTGTTGTTCGGCTGAGGCGAACTGCTTGATGCCTTCATCCCCGAATGCTGATTGCGCACGGTCCTTGAAGGTTTCAAGCTGTTTGTCCAAATCAAGGGTGCCAAATGCATCTGGCAGATTAAACACGGTTTCAAACACAGCCCGCAATGGCGCATTGCCCATAACGGTATACCACAAGGTGTCCTCTTGCAGATCCTTGCTGGCAATTTCCGTCAGATCGCGACTGATGCCCAAGGCAAGCCGAAAATCTGCATTCTGATCGCCAACTGCCGCCTCAAACTGGCGCTCCTTAAAAGCGGATGTGATTTTTTCACCAAAATCACTAAGCACAGTATTTGGTACTGGAAAATCACCGAAACCAAATGCCTTGGACAATTCCAAGTACCGTGTGTCCGACAATTTATTGGCCAGAGCATCCTCCGAAAAGGTGCCATCCTCCAGCACTTTGCGAATGAAAAATTTGTTGTTAATATCCTCGCCCAACCCAAAGGCTTCTAGGGCTACCTTTAAAAGTGTTCGGTCGGCAATTAGGTCTTCGGCAGTCTCGACCTTGCTGATATTTTCCTTGAAATAGGCCACCTCACGGGTGACCTCGGGCGATTTTGCGTAGGCCTCTTTCTGATTGTCCAATGTACGGGTCAGAAAGGACCAGCCGGCAAAACCGCCGAAGGGCACGACGGGCTGAAACATCAGACCGCAGTCGCCGCAAGCAACCTTTCTTCACGTGGAAGCAGTTCACGCAAAGCTTTCAAAGCTTGATAGTATTGACCGTCTAGGACCTCATCCGAGGCGGTTGTTAAAATGGCACGGCTATCGTGATCCAATAGCACTTGGCTGAGTTGTTCGATCCCTCGCAAAAGTTGCAGTTTTGCGTCTTCTTTTTCGGCGTCACCAGACAGCACCAATTGGGCAATGTAACAAACCCGGCGTACAGGTGTGTTTACCTCTTCCGGATGGATAGCATCACGTAAACGCAATATGTTGGCATTGGGAGTGACGATGGACAACCGGCTGCGCCGATCCCCGTTTTCAATCACCGCGCCATTGATCAAGACCCGTTCTTTGGGACCAAGTTTCAGAACAAGACCGCTCATGATACACCTACTTCACTGCGCAACCCGCGCATGACGGCGGTGTTGATATCCACCAACACATCGACAGAGGCTTCTTTGCGTAAAACCTTGCTCGTGTGTTGTGAGGTGAATTCGTAAAGATAGAAAATCCGACCGCGTAACTCTTTTGGAAGTGTGTTGGCCTGATCGGAAATGTCGGCCACTAAAATGGACCAAAGTTTCTTGTTCTCGTACAGCGCTGCGGCAAGGACGCTGAACTTGCTGGCGTCTGATGCAGAGGCTTTCATGCGGTGCGTAATGCGGGCAAATGCGTCGTATTCGATGCCGCGGGGGGTTCGGGTAGGGGAGGCTGTATTCGTGTAGGCCGTTTTGGCCATATTCAGAGCGTTCATGTCATTACCTTTCAATGACAGGGGGCATTAGAACGCGGGTTTTACCGCGAGAGAAAAGGGGCGCCAGTTCCGGCGCCCCGATCTATGCGCCTATCGGAAGAGCGAAAGAACCGATTGCGGTGCTTGGTTTGCAATTGACAGCGCCTGAACGCCCAGTTGTTGCTGGACCTGCAAGGCTTGCAGACGGGCCGAGGCCTCTTCCATGTCCGCATCCACCATCGAACCAATACCAGCTTTCAATGAATCCGTAAGTTTGCCGATGAAATCATTCTGGGTTTCGATCCGTCCCTGTGCCGAACCAAACGCGGCCGAAGCAGAGATCGAATTGCTGATCATGGTTTCGATATTGTCCAAGGCACTGGTGGCACCAGCACCTGTAGTTACATCAATGGCTTCCAATCCGCGCAAGCCACCCGAGGCTACGCCATCGGCATTACCTGTTTCCGAGAAGCCCAGGCTGGACCCGTTGTTGTCGACTTTCAACGACCATTGTCCACTGGTAGCATCTTTGACAACTTTCGTTGTGATGTCGCTCACACCAGCCGAGTCAACGGCGATTTTCAACCCTTTCGCCACATCTTCCATCGATTCGCCTTTGCCAGCGATGTAGTCATAGGAAGAAGACCCAACAGTAACCTTATAGCTGTCGCCTTCGTTGACAGCTGCAGATGTTGAGAAAGCAACATTTTCGGCGCGCTCATCAACAGTGCCTGACGTATCAGTTAGACCCGTCGTGCCGTTCAAGGCGGTGATCAAAGCCGTACCGGCACCCGCTGTTGTTTCGCCAGATGTAACATCAAGAGTTTCAAAGGCACGTGTCGAACTGATGGTTAACTCGCCAGAACCGTCATCCGTAGCCGTAATACCCTCCAGACCAAGACCATTGATTAGTCCTGAAAGTGCTGCAGCTGCATCTGTTTCATCCTCGCCAGCGCCAAGTGTATAGGCCAAGTCGACTCCTGCCACCGAAACATTCGCGACATCTGCTGCGGCCCAACCTGTCGCCAGCGTAACGACAGCGGTGTTCGCGGTATTTGCTACGGCTGCAGCGCTGGCTGTTGTGTTTGCAGCCAAGGATGTGCCAGCCCCAAAGGTACCTTTTTCCGTGGTAAGATCTTGACGAGCCACAGTAATGCTGGACGCAGCTACGGTGCCATCGCTGGAACGGTCAAGTGAGGACAGAATATTGACGTCATCCGTGCCTTTGACCATGTTCAAACCATTGAACTGGGCCGCGCCGATAACCGACGAAATCTGATCGCGCAAAGCTGAAATGTCAGTTTGAATTTTGCTACGGTCAACATTTTCTTCTTGAGAGGCAACGATTTTGCCTTTCATCTCGGTCAGCAAATCGGTCACAGTTTCCGAAGCTTGGCGCGCCACGGCAACCGATGATTCACCCAGTGAAAGACTGTCGGAAATCGCTTTGAAGCCGGAGACATCGGATTCCATCACTTTGGAGATCGCCCAAATGGCCGAGTTGTCCTTAGCGGATGAAATGGATTTACCCGTCGAAATCTCGTTCTGGATACCACCCAAGTTGGAGTTGATTGATTTAAGGGTTTGCAGCGCAACCATGGCGCTGGTGTTTGTCAGAATACTAGACATAGTATTTTCCTTACTTCATGCGGCGCTTTTGCACCGATTTACACATGACCACCCAATAGGATGGCATTCGGCGTCTTTCTGACGATTGCGGATTTGGGGCTTGGCCCGATCCGCGCCACCTTTCACAAGATGCAATGCCGATCCTGATATCTAAATACTAACAGCGCCCTAACAGTGCCCGTCCATTTACATGGCATTTAAGCTAAAGCGCCGACACTTCAGGCCCGCCGATGTAGCGCACCTTGTTGGCGACTGCTCAATGTCGTGCGCTGTCCGTCGCGATCATAAGTGTTCATATCGCTTGGGCCATTGCGCAGCATATCCAGCCGGGCCGTAACCGCCTTGACCCCGCGAATCGCTGCTGCCAGCAGTTGTTGGTTTCGCGCCGCCTTGCGTCGTAACCGGTCCAGTAACTTATGGTCTGGTGCGCCCAATTCCCCCCGCTCCAGAACGCGTTCCTTTTCGCTGGCGATCCGCCCAATGTCCTCAAGCGCGCCATCCATGATCGCGGCACGTTCTTGGTCCAGCAGGTCTTCTAAGGCGTCAATCACATGAAATGTTTCATTGGGCATCTGCACGCTCCTTTAAGGCTTCAAATAGGCTCTCGGCCAGTCCGACCCCCCCCTGCTTCACCATTTCTTTGGCTTGTTCTTGTCGTAAAAATGATCCGAACTGTTCTTCACCAACCCCGCCGCCATAGGCATCGCGCGCCTTGCCAAATCCTGCAGATTTCAACATTTCAGCCAAGAACGATGCCTCCAGGTCCTGCGCAGCCTGAAATAACGCGACATCACGTTTTTCAATGGAGGGTTGTTGAACTGGGCTAATTTGGGACGAATCAAGTGCAATAGGGGTCATGACAGATCACTTCTAATTAGAGTTAGTTTCCTGCAGTTTGCATGGATTGGGTAAAGAACTGGTAACCACTGTCGGTCATAACTGTGGCAACTGAGGAAGAATTCCCGGATTTGACATGATAAATATACCAGCGACCGACATATTGACGCCCATCACTGGCGAAGTCGAAAAAACCGTAAGCACGGTTCAAAGCAACACCGTTGAGGCCAGCTTCTTGAGCGTTGTCACGGCTGAAGATACTGATGCGCAGACCTTGGTCCCGATGACCAACCCGTCGTTGACGCCTCAAACTCAGCCAAAATCACAAACGGACCATATGGCCTTTGCAGCGGCATTTCCCGCCCTTATTACGGCCCCCGAAACATCAACTGATTCGGGACCTGCCGAAATAATGGGTGTCGCTGGCGATGTCGTTTTGGCTTCACAAAGTCACTCGTCCGCCACCCCATTACAACCGATTTCATTGCCCGTTCCTATAATTGAACCGCAGGCAGCAACGCAGGGCAGCGCGAATATTGCGCAACCGGTTTTGCCTATTGATTCACGCCAAATGGCACCTTCCTCGCCAATCCCTCCTAAAGACCCACGGCATGCTGAACCGCAAATCGCATCAAAGTCTGTCATTGATGCACCCGTCCAGACCACGATGGAAAAAGGACAGGTTGCCGCGCCTGTGAACGGATCTGCAGTATTGCCAGCGAATAGGGGGACAGCTGCGACAATGGATGCGCCAACAGTCGTGCCACGCCCTGCCGCGACAGTGTCGCTGTTGAGCAAAAAAACCGCGCCGTTCCAGTCCGATTTTGCGGCCCCCCCAATGGCCAAGTCTACCGAGAAAGGCGGGGCCACTAGACACTATACGTCAATTGTTCCCTCAACTGTAGCTCAGACCAACACCTATGATGCTGATGTAATGCCCCCGAAACCCACCGCATCTTTGGGTGGGCTGTTGCCGCGTGTGGATGCCACCCTTGCCCCAGGGGTTTTACTGACACAGCCTACGCCGGACCAGCAAACCGTAAAGGGAAACTTGGACGCGAGATCAATTGCATCCAATCCCGTGACGGGGCCGCTTCAAGGTCCGGTGCCTCGTGCAACTATGACGTCAACCGCAGATCAACCGATGACGCCGGTTGCCTGGAGTTCGCCAGTGAAAACACCGCTATCGGCACTTACTGCTGACGTTACACCACCCGCGGTCGGCCAGCCGCCGACAGCACTGGCCAAGGCCACGCAAATAACGGCTACGACGCCAAGCGGTCCCCCACTGAATGTCGCGCAGGATGGTATGGCTCCATCAACCACCGCGCCGTTGCAGGCCGCAACAGCAACAGCCAAAACGCCCACGATAATGCCCCAAAGGCAGGCCAAACAATCCCCAACATCACCTGCTGAAAGTGCGCTACCGCTTGAACAAAACCGCGCGTCAGGTGGTTTTATCCCGCAAGCCCCTGTGCCAATCGCCGTTGATCGGTTCGTCGCCAAATGGGACAGCCATCCAACGGCCGCACAGCAAGCCCCTGTATCAACCGGTAACGACACCAAACAAACAGTGCCGCCCATTGCTATGGCGCCGATAACATTGACGCCTGAAGCTATCTCCTCCGAGGCGCTTGAACCTCTCGCTATGCCCGAATTTTTGCCGATCGAATTGAAAGGGTCCGACAGCCTCCAGGTCCTGCGCCATGACGCGACCTTGAACCGACCAGAGGTTATGCGCCATGTCGCTCAACAACTGGTCGATGTGGCCCGACAAATGCCAGATCGTCCCGTCGAGCTGGCTCTCAATCCGGAGGAATTGGGACGGGTGCGTCTGACATTCACAACCACGGACGGTGGCATCCATGTCGCAGTCATGGCCGAGCGGGGTGAAACCATGGATTTGTTGCGTCGCCACATCGAAACATTGGCACAGGAATTCCGTGAATTGGGGTATAAGGACGTCAATTTCGCATTCTCCCAAAACGGGCAGAATGAGGCGCAAAATGATGGGTCTGACAACCAAGATAATACGGAGTCAGAATCCGCCCCCGCCCAGCCGAACCCCCTTGCCCCCGTCCAATTGTCTTTAGAGCCCTCAGCGGGTCTCGATCTACGTCTCTAAAAGGAGTACCACCATGCAAGTCAATTCAGCCGCCACATCCCAAGCCGCCGCACAAGCGCAAGCTACCGCCGCCTCTGATAAGGCCGTCGTCAACTCGGACTATGACACATTTTTGAAAATGATGACCGCACAGGTCAGAAACCAAGATCCACTTGACCCGATGAGCTCAGATGATTTTGCCGCGCAGCTTGCGACATTCTCAGGCGTGGAGCAGCAGGTAAAAACCAACGAATTGCTGGCTGCACTTGGTGCCCAAATGGGCGCGATGGGGATGTCCCAATACGCAAGCTGGATCGGGCTGGAGGCCCGCGCCGCAGTCCCCGCGCATTTTGACGGCAGTCCGATCAGTATTTCACCGAACCCCGCGGCGGGGTCTGACCGTGCAGTTTTGGTTGTGCTTGATCAGGATGGCAACGAGGTCCAGCGTCAGGACTTCCCCCCTTCGACAGATGATATCGAATGGGCGGGAGTAGACGATGACAGCAATCCATTTGAAACGGGTTTTTACACTTTTGAAGTCGAAAGCTATTCAGGTGGCGAACTTATGGTCGTAAATTACGCCGAGATTTACACCGAAATTGTTGAAGCCAAAAGCCAGAATGGGGCAACTGTTCTGGTCTTGGAGGGCGGCTCGGAAATCAACGCTGACAACGTGTCAGCATTGCGGGCAGGCAGCTAGGACGCCAGCAGCAACGATAGCGCAAAGCCGCCGGCGGTAACCGCAGCCCCCAGCATAATATACAGCACAGGGCGCAACCGTGGTGCGCGTGGCGGCGTGACTTTTGCGCTGGTTTGCTGCATCAAAGCCGCCTCGGCCAGTTTGGGCAGCTCTGGCCCGAACCGCGCCAATACACGCGCCGTTTTAACCAGATCACGCAAGATTGCACGCGGACCCAAATTGGTTTTGATATATTCCTCGACCACGGGTTTGGCGACTTCCCAGATGTTGATATGCGGATCAAGCGAACGCGCGACCCCTTCAACGACAACCATGGTGCGTTGCAATAAAATCAACTCGGTGCGGGTTTCCATCCCAAAGCGTTCGGTCACTTCGAACAGATAGTGGAATAGCCGTCCCATCGACATTTGTGATGCGTCCATGCCGAAAATCGGCTCGCCCACAGCACGCAAGGCTTGGGCGAATTCGTCCACGTCCTGATCGTTTGGGACATAGCCAGCTTCAAAGTGTACTTCGGCCACGCGTTTGTAATCGCGGCGAATAAACCCGATCAAAATTTCCGCATAAACACGGCGGGTATATTCGTCAATCCGCCCCATAATGCCGAAATCATAAGCGATGATATTGCCGTTCGCTGCCACCTTCAGGTTGCCCTGGTGCATGTCAGCATGGAAATACCCATCCCGCAGCGCATGGCTCAAAAACAGCTGTAACACACGTGAACCCAAAACCGTCCGGTTGTGCCCTGCGGCATCCAGCGCCACATTGTCGCCCAACGGCAACCCATCGGCCCAGCCAAGCGTCATCACCCGCTTGCCCGAAAATTCCCAATCCGCGAGCGGCACCTGAAACAGCTCGTCATTTGCGGTGTTTTCGGCAAATTCAGATGAGGCCGAAGCCTCACTGCGTAAATCCAATTCACCCGCAACCACATGGTCGAAATGTTCGATCACGATCTGGGGTTTAAGCCGGCGCGACGACGGTGACAAAGTTTCGATCACCCATGCCGCAAAGTAAAACGCATCAATGTCTTTGCGAAACGCGCGCTCAATGCCCGGGCGCAATACTTTGACCGCCACTTCCTCGCCATTGCTGATCAGATACGCCTTATGCACCTGAGCGATTGAAGCGGCGGCAACGGCTTCGCTGAATTCACTGAATATTTCATCGGCGGGTTGACCCAACTCGGATGCAACGGTTTCCATTGCCACATCGCGCGGAAATGGCGGCAGCTTGTCTTGTAGAACCCGCAATTGAAGCGCCAAACTATCGCCCACCAGATCGGGGCGCGTCGACAAAACCTGACCAAATTTGATATAGGCTGGCCCAAGCGCCGACAATGCCCGCGTTACTGGTGGCATCTCGGGATCGCCCTTTAGTCCGAGCCATCGTAACGGCCAACCAACCACCCGCGTTAAAACACGGATCGGGGTTGGTGCATCCATCGCGTTCAACACGACGCCCAACGCCCCCGTGCGCTCAAATGTGGCGGCGGTACGGATCAAGCGTAGAATATTGTGAGGTCCACGCATTGACTAAATTTTCCAACCGGAGTGTAGCGCCGCAATGCCCATCGTCATATTGCGGTATTTAACATTGTCAAAACCTGCATCCGTGATCATTTGCGCGAAAGTGTCCTGATCAGGAAACTTGCGAATTGATTCGACCAAATATTGATAGCTGTCGGCATCATTGGCGATCATCTGGCCCAGTTTTGGGATGATGTTGAATGAATAAAGATCGTAGACCTTTTGCATCATGTCGTTGGGGATTTGGCTAAACTCCAACACCATCAACCGCCCACCAGGGCGCAGCACGCGGTAGGCTTCGGATAACGCATCGGCAATCCGTGTCACATTTCGGATGCCAAAGGAAATGGTGTAAACGTCGAATGTGTTGTCGGCAAAGGGCAGGGCCATCGCGTCGCCCACCACCCAATTCAGATTGCCAGCCATCTGCGCAGCCTCGGCCCGTTTGGCGCCTTCGATCAACATGGGTTCGGTTAAATCCAGCACCGTGGCGTGGGCATTCCCGGCCCGTTTCAAAAACCGAAACGAAATATCACCTGTTCCACCCGCCACATCCAACAGTTTTTGGCCCGGACGCGGCGCCAGCCAATTCATCATTGCATCTTTCCAGATACGATGAATACCCATCGACATAGCGTCATTCATCACGTCGTATTTGCTGGCGACATTAGAGAAAACGCCATGCACCATGCCGGCTTTGTCGCGTTCATCCACGGTCTTGAACCCAAAATGGGTGGTCTTTTCGGTGTTGTTGCTCATCGGCTTTTCGTCCTTAATGCGTGCACCCCTTATAATACCCCTGCCGTGCGATACAATGAGAGGCAACGCCCTATGCCAGAATTACCCGAAGTTGAGACAGTCCGTCGCGGGCTAATCCCTGTTATGGAGGGCAAGCAGATCATGCGCGCCGATGTGAGTCGCCCCGATTTGCGCTGGCCCTTTCCCGAAAAGATGGCAGAACGGCTGACCGGCAAAATGATTGAGCGGTTGCGGCGACGTTCCAAATACATCCTGGCCGATTTGGATTCGGGGGAAACCCTGTTGATTCATTTAGGCATGTCTGGCCGCATGATGATCTCGACAGGCGAACATGCCGACACTCAAAAACATGACCACGTGGTGTTCCACATGCAGGACGACGCGCGTGTCGTGTTCAATGACACACGGCGCTTTGGGGCAATGGATATGGCCCCCACCGAAATCATGCCCGCGCATAAACTGTTGGCGAGCCTTGGGCCCGAACCCTTGGGCAATGAATTTGATGAACCCTATCTGGTTGGACGTCTAAAGGACAAAAACAGCCCCATAAAGAACGTGCTGTTGGATCAACGCATCATCGCGGGGCTTGGCAATATCTATGTTTGCGAGGTCTTGCTGCGGGCAGGGGTATCGCCCACCAAAAAGGCGGGCCAATTGTCGGCGGCCAAGGTGCGTACATTGGTACCGATCATCCGTGATGTTCTGGGAGAAGCCATCGAATCGGGTGGCTCGTCGCTTAAGGATTATCGCCAAGCTGATGGTGAATTGGGATATTTCCAACACAGTTTTAGGGCCTATGGCCGCGAAGGAGAACCCTGTGTAACCAACGGGTGCAAAAGCAAAATCCAGCGAATCGTGCAGGCAGGCCGATCAACTTTCTATTGTGCGCAATGCCAAAGATAACTTGATCAGACGCACAGGGCTGATACTGAATCGATCCCAACAGCAACAACACGGTAAAAAATCACCATGGCTTATGAAACACTCATCGTTGAAACCGAAGACCACGTCGCCCTAATCCGGCTGAACCGCCCCGAAGCCTTGAACGCTTTGAATGCGCAACTTTTGGGCGAATTGTCCGATGCCCTGAAAGCGGCTGAAACAAACGAAAAGGTGCGCTGCATCATCATCACCGGCTCGGAAAAAGCATTCGCGGCGGGGGCTGATATTTCGGAAATGGCCAGCAAAAGCTTTGTTGATATGTTCATGTCCGATTATTTCGGCGAAGAAGTCGGCCAATTGTTAAAGACCCGCAAACCCGTGATTGCGGCTGTTGCAGGGTATGCGCTGGGCGGCGGTTGCGAATTGGCGATGATGTGCGATTTTATCATTGCGGCGGACACAGCCAAATTCGGCCAACCCGAGATCAACCTCGGTGTTATTGCCGGTATTGGTGGCACCCAGCGGTTGACGCGCTTTGTTGGCAAATCCAAATCAATGGAAATGCACCTGACGGGCCGTTTTATGGATGCAGACGAGGCTGAACGCTCGGGCCTTGTCAGCCGCGTGGTGCCTGCCAAGAAATTGATGGACGAAGCTATGGCCTCGGCGCAAAAGGTCGCCGAGAAATCAATGCTGACCACAATGGCCGCCAAGGAGGCTGTGAACAGGTCCTATGAAACCACCCTTAATGAAGGACTGCTGTTCGAACGCCGCTTGTTCCACTCGCTGTTCGCCACCGAAGATCAAGCCGAGGGCATGAACGCTTTCCTTGAAAAACGTGAAGCACAGTTCCGCGCGAAATAACCGCGCAAATTTTGGATGTTTTTGCTTTCCCTTCGGATGATTCTATTCTATAGGGCGCTCATACATGCGTGTGAGGCCCGCTCTGGCCGGAACGACCGGTTGATATAACCCGGACGGGGATCTTGCACAGATAACAGTAATTGACCCCTGAAAGGGACCGGACACATGGCTAATACGCCCCAAGCAAAAAAACGCGCGCGTCAAAACGAACGCCGCTTTGAAATCAACAAAGCCCGCCGTTCGCGCGTACGCACGTACCTGCGCAAAGTAGAAGAAGCCATCGAATCGGGCGACCAGGAAGCCGCCAAATCAGCACTTCGCGCGGCTCAGCCTGAATTGATGCGTGGCGTTAGCCGCGGCATTTTCCACAAGAACACAGTTGCGCGCAAAATGTCGCGCCTGTCCTCGCGGGTAAAATCGCTGGGATAACTTGCGAAAAATTTGAAATTTCGAAAGACGCGGGTGTGATGCTCGCGTCTTTTTGATTCCACCCGCGCGCGCGTTTTCCCGTTTTTATTGGATAAAAACGTACCTCGCCAGATTCGATTTCACTATCTTTGAGTCAAGTTCGAAGTTCTGTTGCGCGAGTCCATTTTACATTGTTAGTTTAGCCAAGCGATTCACATCGTGATGGGGAAGACATACGGCCGAATGGCTCTGCTTTGCTGCTAATATAAGTCAGCCTTATGGGTAGATTGTACTCGGGATTTTTGTGCAAAAGATCGGGTGTTGGTGTCCTAAAGCCATAGATTTGGTTGTGCTCTAGTTGGGCGCAATGGCCTTTGGGCCATCAATAATCGAATGTGAAACGCAACGAGTTTGTGGCGATGCCGGATATCTATTCCGGTGCGTCTATATTGTGATTAAATTTTGAAACGGGTTAATGAAAATGACAAACGAGTTATGGGGCCAAGTCCGACAGCAGTTGCAAGAAACCGTTGGCGCGAACAATTATTCGACTTGGATCGAGCCGTTGGAGTTTTCCGATCTACGAGATGGCGTTGCCACGTTTCTAGTACCAACCCATTTCATCGGTGACTGGGTGCGCCGCAATTTTGCCGACCAAATCAAGCACCTGATGCACTCTGCGGCGACTCCGGTCAGTCGCATCGAGTTTTCGCTGGCCAAACGTGCGCCTGTCGCCCAACCAAAGGCCTCCAAGCAGATCGAAACAGCCCAAGACAAAACCGAGCTACCCGGCGCGCCACTAGACCGTCGCCTGACCTTTGATCGCTTCGTTGTCGGCAAACCAAACGAGCTGGCCCATGCCGCTGCCAAACGCGTTGGCGAAGGCGGCACCGTCACCTTCAACCCGCTGTTTCTCTATGGCGGTGTTGGCCTTGGCAAAACCCACTTGATGCACGCCATCGCGCATGATCTTTCTATCAGTCGCCCTGACCTGAATGTGGTTTACCTGTCGGCCGAGCAATTTATGTACCGCTTTGTGCAAGCCCTGCGCGAACGTAAAATGATGGACTTCAAAGAAGTGTTCCGTTCGGTTGACGTTCTGATGGTCGACGATGTGCAATTCATCGCCGGCAAGGACAGCACCCAAGAAGAGTTCTTCCACACCTTCAACGCGCTGGTCGATATGAACAAGCAGATCATCATTTCAGGCGACCGCGCCCCGGGTGAAATCAAGAACCTAGAAGAGCGGATCAAATCGCGCCTGCAATCCGGCCTGGTGGTTGATTTGCATCCCACAGATTATGAATTGCGGCTCGGCATTTTGCAGCAGAAAGTTGACAAATATCGCACCGAAAACAGTGATCTGGTTTTGGCTGATGGCGTGCTTGAGTTCCTTGCCCACCGTATTTCGACCAACGTGCGTGTGCTTGAAGGTGCGCTAACGCGTCTGTTTGCCTTTGCGTCGCTTGTCGGGCGTGAAATCACATTGGAACTGGCGCAGGATTGCCTCGCCGATATCTTGCGCGCCTCGGCCCGAAAAATCACCATCGACGAAATTCAGCGCAAAGTTAGCGAACACTACAACATTCGCCTCAGCGACATGATTGGCCCACGCCGGATGCGCACCCTTGCGCGGCCACGTCAGGTCGCGATGTACCTGTCCAAACAGCTGACATCCCGTTCCCTGCCCGAAATCGGACGCAGCTTTGGCGGTCGTGATCACACCACCGTCATGCATGGGGTACGCAAGATCGAAGAGCTGAAAATGCTGGATAGCCAGATTTCCGACGATTTAGAGCTGTTGCGCCGCGCTTTGGAGGCCTGAGAGGTCCCTAAGCCCTTGACGGCACAGTTAATCCAGCGGACATTCCACAAAAGACTTGAGAAGGGCGTGAAATCAGGTAGTTTCGTCGCCCCAACCACTCGCCCAAAACACGTTAGGGAGCAACGGAATGAAAATCAGCATTGAACGCGCAGCACTGCTAAAGGCTGTCTCGCAAGCGCAGTCCGTCGTTGAGCGACGCAACACCATTCCGATCCTTGCCAACGTCCTGATCGAGGCCGAAGGTGAGGTTGTAAGCTTCCGCGCTACGGATTTGGATATCGAAGTGGTCGACAAAATTGTTGGCCAGGTGGAGCGCGCCGGATCAACTACGGTTTCAGCGGTCATGCTGCATGAGATCGTGCGCAAACTGCCCGACGGTGCTTTGGTACAACTGACGGACGATGGCGCATCTGGCCGCTTGACGATCGAGGCAGGTCGCTCCAACTTCTCGCTCGCCACATTGCCCAAAGAAGATTTCCCCGTGATGGCGTCGTCTGAATATGCCGCCAACTTTTCGGCCAAGGCGTCGGTTCTGCGCCGTTTGTTCGATAAAACCAAATTCGCGATATCGACCGAAGAAACCCGTTACTATCTGAACGGCGTTTACATGCATGTGGCCGACGCTGAGGGCGGCAAAATGCTGCGCTGTGTGGCAACCGATGGCCACCGTTTGGCCCGCGTTGATGCTGACCTGCCCGATGGCGCTGCCGAAATGGTTGGTGTCATTGTGCCGCGTAAAACTGTGAACGAACTGCGCAAATTGTTGGATGATGACGATGTACAAATCGCCGTCTCAGTGTCGGAAACCAAGGTGCGCTTTGCGACACCGGAAATCACCCTGACATCCAAGGTGATCGACGGAACTTTCCCCGATTACACCCGTGTGATTCCATCTGGAAACACCAAGAAGCTTGAGGTTGACGCCGCCGAATTTGCCAAGGCCGTGGACCGCGTCGCCACCGTGTCGTCTGAACGCTCGCGTGCTGTGAAGCTGTCACTGGACGAGGACCGTTTGGTGCTGTCCGTCAACGCACCCGACAGCGGCGCTGCCGAGGAAGAACTGGCAGTTGCCTATGGGGACGAGGCGTTGGAGATTGGTTTTAACGCGAAATACCTGTTGGAGATTGCCAGTCAGGTGGACCGTGAAAATGCGGTCTTTATGTTCAACTCAAGTGGTGATCCGACCTTGATGCGCGAAGGCAATGATACCTCGGCGGTCTATGTTGTGATGCCGATGCGCGTTTGACGCAGCTGCGCATAAAAGAGCTAACGCTCTCTCATTTTCGATCCCACAAGACCCTGAATCTGGCGCTGGATGATCGCCCCGTCGCGATTTATGGCGCCAACGGCGCTGGCAAAACCAACATCCTCGAGGCCGTGTCGATGCTGTCGCCTGGCCGCGGACTGCGCCGCGCCACCGCCGATGAAATCACCCGCAAACCCGAGGCTGTCGGTTGGAAGGTCTCTGCGGTGATGCAGAGCCTGCACCAGATGCACGAGATCGAAACATGGTCCGAGGGTGGAGCGTCGCGCAACGTGCGCATCGACAGCAAATCAGCCACACAAGTGGCGCTGGGCCGTGTGGCCCGCATC
>DEIK01000068.1:0-3171 GCA_002352425.1 Rhodobacteraceae bacterium UBA2776 | reverse complement strand
GAGCCTTCACACGCCGCGAGCGTGCTGACCTATGAAAAGGCCATGCGCGAACGCAACCGCTTGCTAAAGGACAACCAGCGAGATGGTGCTTGGTACAATGCGCTGGAAACTCAGCTGGCACAGGCGGGCGTACAGATACACGCCAACCGCAACGCTGCCCTGACGCAGCTTGTTGCTGCACAAACGGCGGCTGAAACTTCGTTCCCGACGGCGACCCTCACCTTGATCCACCCCGAAGGCTCGGACATGCTGGAAGACACCGACATGCTGACTTCGGCCCTGCGCGAAAGCCGCCCCCGTGATTTGTTGGCGGGCCGCACGCTCATCGGGCCGCACAGGGCGGACCTTTTCGCTGAGTACACCGCCAAGGGCGTACCTGCACGGGACTGTTCGACCGGTGAGCAAAAGGCGTTGCTGGTGTCGCTGATCCTCGCGAACGCGCGGGCCTTAAAGGCCGAAATTGGCGCACCACCGATCCTGCTATTGGACGAGGTTGCTGCTCATTTGGACGCAGACCGTCGCGCCGCACTTTACGACGAAATCTGTGCGCTTGGAGCGCAGGCGTGGATGACCGGCACGGGTGCGGAATTGTTTGACGCACTGGGAAAACGGGCAATGTATCTTGAGGTCGGCGAAGCTGACGCAATCTCCTCTGTGATTGCGCGTCAAACCCTGTAATTCTTGCCTGATCTGCGTGACATCCCCGTCCGTATCCGGTATAAATTCCTGAAATGAACAAGGAAAATACGCGTGTCAGATAATGAGCAAGGTCCCGAAGAATACGGGGCAGATTCTATCAAGGTTCTCAGAGGCTTAGAGGCGGTTCGCAAGCGCCCTGGGATGTATATCGGCGATACTGATGATGGCTCTGGCCTGCACCATATGGTGTATGAGGTCGTTGATAACGGCATTGACGAGGCGCTTGCCGGTCACGCCGACGCCGTAAATGTGATTATCCATGCGGATTCTTCGGTTTCAGTGTCCGATAACGGCCGTGGCATCCCCGTTGGTATCCACGAAGAAGAGGGTGTTTCTGCCGCCGAAGTGATCATGACGCAGCTGCATGCTGGTGGTAAATTCGATAGTAATTCCTATAAAATCTCTGGTGGCCTGCACGGGGTTGGCGTTTCAGTTGTGAACGCACTTTCTGAATGGTTGGAATTGCGCATTTGGCGCGACGGCAAGGAACACATCGCGCGGTTCGAGCATGGTGATACAGCCAAATCGCTGGAGGTGGTTGGCGATTGCGGCGACCAGACAGGAACCGAAGTGCGGTTTATGGCGTCGACTGATACATTTTCCAACCTTGAGTACAGCTTTACCACGCTGGAAAACCGGCTGCGTGAATTGGCGTTCCTGAATTCCGGCGTGCGGATCATTCTAACAGACGAACGCCCTGCCGAGGACCTGCGGACCGAGCTGTTTTATGACGGCGGTGTGAAGGAATTTGTGCGCTACCTTGATCGTTCAAAGTCTGCGATGTTGCCCGACCCAATTTCTTTTTCCGGCGAAAAAGACGGCATCACCGTTGAGGTCGCGATGTGGTGGAATGACAGCTATCATGAAAATGTACTACCCTTCACAAACAACATCCCCCAGCGCGATGGCGGCACACACATGGCCGGTTTTCGTGGCGCATTGACCCGCACGATCAACAGCTATGCACAGTCCAGCGGTATCGCCAAAAAGGAAAAAATCAGCTTTACGGGGGATGATGCCCGCGAAGGTTTGACCTGCGTTTTGTCCGTCAAAGTACCTGACCCGAAATTTTCGTCTCAAACCAAAGACAAGCTGGTGTCCTCCGAAGTGCGCCCCGCGGTTGAAGGACTGGTGAACGAAAAGCTGGCCGAGTGGTTTGAAGAGAACCCCAATGAGGCCAAAATGATCGTCTCCAAGATCGTTGAAGCCGCCCACGCCCGCGAAGCCGCCCGCAAGGCGCGCGAACTGACGCGGCGCAAAACCGCGATGGACGTGAATTTTTTGGCTGGCAAACTCAAGGATTGCTCTGAAAAAGACCCCTCCAAAACCGAAGTCTTTTTGGTGGAAGGCGATAGCGCTGGTGGATCAGCGCAGACAGGTCGTGACCGGATGACACAGGCAGTTCTGCCATTGCGTGGTAAAATCCTGAACGTAGAGCGGGCGCGGTTTGATCGTATGCTGGCCTCACAGGAAATCGGGAATCTGGTGATGGCGCTGGGCACTGGTATTGGTCGCGAAGAATTTGACATCAGCAAATTGCGTTACCACAAGATCGTCATCATGACGGATGCCGACGTTGATGGCGCCCACATCCGCACCTTGTTGCTGACGTTCTTCTTTAGGCAAATGCCTGAGCTGATTGAGGGCGGTTACCTTTATATCGCCCAGCCCCCCCTATTTAAGGTGAGCCGCGGCAAGTCCGAAGTTTATCTGAAGGATCAACCCGCGCTTGACGATTATCTGGTGCACCAAGGCATCGAAGGCGCGACGTTGCGCATGCAGTCCGGCTTGGAAATGTCGGGCCAAGATTTGCTGCGCGTGGTCGAAGAAGCCCGCCAAACGCGTCGTGTTTTGCAAGCTTTCCCAACATTGTATCCACAACACATTCTGGAGCAGGCTGCCATCGCGGGTGGCTTCATCGCTGGCCAGGTTGACGCCGATTTGCAAGGCGTGGCGGATGCAGTCGCGGCCCGTCTCGACCTGATCGCCGAAGAGTACGAACGCGGTTGGAAAGGCAGGCCGACCCAAGACCACGGCATCCGCTTGGCCCGCATGTTGCGCGGCGTGGACGAGGTGCGCACCTTGGATGGGCGCGTGTTGCGTTCGGGCGAGGCGCGCAAGCTGGGTTCGATGACAGAGAGCCTGCAGGAGGTCTATGCTAAACCCGCCAAACTGGTGCGTAAAGACCGCGAAATCCCAATTTTCGGGCCGATTGATCTGTTGAATGCTATTCTGATCGAGGGCGAAAAAGGCTTGTCTCTGCAACGCTACAAAGGCTTGGGCGAGATGAACCCTGACCAGCTGTGGGAAACCACGTTGGACCCAGAGGCACGGATTTTGTTGCAGGTGAAAATCGATGATTTCGCCGAAGCGGATGATTTGTTCACCAAGTTGATGGGGGATGTGGTAGAGCCGCGTCGCGACTTCATTCAGACCAACGCATTGAATGTGGAAAACCTGGACTTCTAGGCC
>DEIK01000013.1 GCA_002352425.1 Rhodobacteraceae bacterium UBA2776 | reverse complement strand
CTGTGGTGGGCGGATGATATGAGCAGCTTCACCTCTCGTAAAAAAGACCAATGGCAGTGGACGATGATGATCCGTCAACCCGAATGGGTCACGGCAGCGGATATGGCACAAGTGTTGGAAAACGTGGTGGCAAAGACTGCCAAGAAACGCGATGCAACCACGGACGAGGCAACCTTGCGGCAGGTGCGTTTGGAGGGCCTATGCGAGGGGTTGGTGGTGCAGGTTTTGCATATTGGATCCTACGATGAGGAAGGGCCTGTTTTGGCGGAGATGCACAATCGGTTCATTCCAGAAAACGGGTTGGCCATGCGGGGGTTGCATCACGAGATTTATCTGGGGGACCCGCGCAAGGTCGCCCCAGAGAAGTTGAAAACCATCCTGCGCCAGCCCGTGTCCCAAACCTAGCGGAGCCGCTGCGCGGCGCATGATCTTTAGGTGCCTCCGGCGGAGGTACATAGCGCTTTGCATTCAAGAAATGAGAAAGCATCAGAACACACCTGCTCTTGGGGCGTGTTCTGATTCCATCTAATACAAATTGCTTTTAGGCAAGGAGAAGGGCTAGCTGCCGTTGATCATTTCAGATTGACGCACGATGACTTCGGCCTGTTTGATGCTGGCGATGTCGACCAAGCGGCCTTTGTAGACGGTGGCACCTTCGCCGTTGGCTTTGGCCTGTTCCATCGCGGCAATGATTTCGCGCGCCTCGGCGACTTGTTCATCGGAGGGTGTGAACACCTCGTTGGCCAGCACGACCTGTGTTGGGTGGATCGCCCATTTACCGACCATGCCCAACGTGGCCGAGCGACGCGCCTGTGCGTAGAACCCTTCGGCATCCGAGAAATCCCCGAACGGGCCGTCAACCGGCAGCACACCGTGGGTGCGACACGCCGCGACGATGGCGGCCTGTGCCCAGTGCCATGGGTCGGACCAGTATTTGCCGCCTTCATGCGCCATGTAATAGTTTTCCTGCGTGCCACCAATGCCGGTGGTTTGCATCCCCATGCTGGCGGCAAAATCGGCAGCCCCCAGTGACATGGCTTGCAGGCGAGGGGAGGCAGCGGCGATTTCTTCGACGTGGGAAATGCCCGCGGCGCTCTCGATGATCACTTCGAACCCCAGCTTCTTTTTGCGCCCCTTTGCAGCCTCGATGGCCGTGACCAGCGCGTCAACCGCATAGATGTCGGCGGCACAGCCAACCTTCGGGATCATGATCAGGTCCAGCCGCTCGCCGGCTTGCTCCAACAGGTCGATCACATCGCGGTACCACCATGGCGTATCCAGCCCGTTGATCCGCACGCTTAGGGTTTTGTTGCCCCAGTCGATGTCGTTGATCGCGGTGATCACGTTTTGGCGGGCGCTGTCTTTGTCAGAGGGCGCGACGCTGTCTTCCAGGTCAAGGTTGATCACGTCTGCTGCCGAAGTTGCCATTTTGGCAAACAATTCAACACGTGATCCAGGGCCAAACAACTGGCAGCGATTTGGGCGGGCGGGGGTGGTGGGTTGCAGGCGAAAGCTCATGTTTGGACCTATGCGTAATGATGTTTCGGGATGTGTTGCGGTTTTGATATTATAGTGCGTAGTCGTTCGCAAGATATGAAACCGGGTGAATGAGTGTTGCTAGCCCGGCCATGAAATCTATTGAGTTACGCTAAATTTGCGCAAGATAATTCTAAAAATTAGCGGATATCCCGATCAATCTTCATAATTTTCTGTAATTTCCTGCGAACTTAACAATACAATACGGACGGTGATTTCGCATTATCAGGCTGGATAATTCAAGGACAGAATCATGATCGAGACACCATATCTACTATTTCTCGGCGATGCGCCGGATCAATTGGCCGTAAAAGTGGCCCAAGGCATTGCGGATTGGCGGCCGGAAAATTCGGTTGGCCAGTACCGGATGGCGGGCTGTGCTGCGGACCTTGGATTGACGGATATGTCGCTGGCCGAGGCCAAGGCAGCGGGGGCCAAAACCTTGGTTATTGGCGTGGCCAACCGTGGTGGCGTGATCTCTCAGGCGTGGCGTGACGCGATGGTGCAGGCATTGGAAATGGAGTTTGATATTGCCAGTGGGTTGCATAACCTGTTGCGCGATGAGGGCCCTGTGATGGCGGCGGCGCAAACTTTTGGCGGGACCTTGCACGATGTGCGGGTGCCATCGGTTGGTTACCCGATTGCGAACGGTGTAAAACGCACCGGTAAGCGGGTGTTGGCCGTTGGCACGGATTGTTCGGTGGGCAAGATGTATACCGCGCTGGCGATGGATGCCGAGATGAACAAACGCGGCATGAAGTCGACGTTCCGCGCGACCGGCCAGACCGGCATTTTGATCACCGGTCACGGGGTTCCGTTGGACGCGGTTGTGGCGGATTTCATGGCAGGTGCGATTGAGTATCTGACGCCGGACAATGATGCGGATCATTGGGATCATATCGAGGGACAGGGTAGCCTGTTTCACGCGTCTTATTCCGGTGTGACAATGGCGTTGATCCACGGAGGTCAGCCGGATGCGTTGATTTTGGCGCACGAGCCGACACGCACCCATATGCGGGGTTTACCGGATTACACGCTGCCCTCATTAGAGCAATTGCGCGACACCGCATTGCCGATTGCGCGGATTGTGAATCCCGCCTGTCAGGTTGCCGGGATTTCTGTGAACACCCAGCATTTTGGCGAGGACGAAGCATTGTCTTATCTGGCCGAAGTCGAAGCGCGGATGGGGCTGCCTGCGGTTGATCCGTTCCGACAGGGCGCTGGGCGTCTGGTGGATGCGCTGGCCGCGATTTAGGGCTGGCGCTCGGCAAGCCTTTCGGCTTTTCTCGCTCGGGAATAATCGGAGACATACTATGACCATTTCTGTGACGCCGGATGTTTTTAAACTGGCGCAAGTGTTCACCATTTCGCGGGGTTCTCGGACCGAGGCCAAAGTGCTGACCGTTCGGGTGAAGCGCGGCGGCGTGACCGGTTGGGGTGAATGCGTGCCCTATGCGCGCTACGGTGAAACACTGGAGTCAGTTACGGCCGAAATCGAAGGCTTGCCTATCGGCATCAGCCGCCAAGATTTGCAGCACGCATTGCCTGCTGGGGCCGCCCGTAACGCGGTGGATTGTGCTTTGTGGGATCTGGAGGCCAAACAGGCAGGCAAGCGGGTTTGGGAGTTGGCGGGCCTGCCAAAACCTGGCCCCGAGATCACCGCCTACACGCTGTCCTTGGCGACGCCTGAAGTGATGCAAGAGCAGGCCACAAAGAATGCTTTTCGCCCGTTGCTCAAAATCAAACTGGGAACACCGGACGACATGGCGCGCTTAGAGGCTGTGCGGCGCGGGGCACCCAAATCGGCAATTATCGTCGACGCAAACGAGGGCTGGTCCGCCGAGGTCTACACCGAATTGGCCCCGCACCTGGTGCGTCTCGGTGTTCAACTGGTCGAGCAACCTTTGCCCTCGGGTGAAGATGAAGCCCTGATCGGTATGGAGCGGCCCGTGCCGGTTTGCGCCGACGAAAGCTGCCATGATCAAAGCAGCCTGCCAAAGCTAAAGGGCAAATACGACATCGTGAACATCAAGCTGGATAAAACCGGCGGTTTGACCGAGGCAATCAAGTTGCGCCGCGCGGCCGAGGCGTTGGGATATGGCGTGATGGTGGGCTGCATGGTTGGCTCGTCACTGGCGATGGCACCTGCGACCTTGATTGCGCAGGGCGTGGCCTATACAGACCTAGATGGGCCGTTGTTGTTGCGCGAAGACCGTGACGTACCGTTGGTATTTGATGATGCGGGCGTGCATGCGCCCAGCGCCGCCCTCTGGGGCTAACAGGAGTAAGACCATGAGCAGAACTGTCTATGTGAACGGCGAATATATGCCCGAGGCTGAGGCCACGGTTTCGATCTTTGATCGCGGGTTTTTGATGGCGGATGGCATCTACGAAGTCACATCGGTTCTTGATGGCAAGCTGATCGATTTTGAGGGCCACGCCGTGCGTTTGCAGCGCTCATTGACAGAGCTGGACATGGCCAGCCCGATCGAAATGGACGCGCTGCTGGAGGTGTTCCGCGAGCTGGTGCGGCTGAACGGGATCAACGAAGGAATGGTCTATTTGCAGATCACCCGCGGGTCAGCAGGCGATCGGGATTTCATGTTTCCGGACCCTGAAAAAGTGCCCTCGACCATCGTGATGTTTACACAGGATGTGCCCAATTTGGCCGATTCCGCGTTGTCAAAACGCGGTACTAAAATCATCTCGGTCGAGGACATCCGCTGGGCGCGACGCGACATTAAAACGGTGCAGTTGCTGTATCCGTCGATGGCCAAAATGATGGCCAAAAAGGCCGGATGCGATGATGCGTGGCTGGTCGAGGATGGCCATGTGACCGAGGGCACAAGCAACAACGCCTATATCGTCAAGGACGGCAAAATCATCACGCGGAAACTGTCAAACGACATCCTGCACGGCATCACCCGCGCGGCTGTGATCCGCTTTGCAAAAGAAGCACAGATGACAGTCGTCGAGCGCAGTTTCACCATTGAAGAAGCCCAAAGCGCGGACGAGGCGTTCACCACATCTGCCAGTGCTTTTGTGATGCCGGTGGTCGAAATCGACGGGGCGCAAATGGGCGATGGAACGCCCGGTCCGGTGGCCAAACGGTTGCGCGAAATCTATCTGGATGAAAGCCGAAAAGCTGCCGTATGAACTCCAAATGAGTCGCAAACGGTGGTGTTCGCGCCGTTTGCCCATTTCTTGAGGGTACGAAAGATCGGGGGGCGAACAGGGAGATGTTGTATCGGCTGTGGCTCTAATTCGAGCATCACCATCCAGTATCAAGGTGAAGTCATCGGACGATTGCCTATACAGGTTAGGTTGCCATTGCTTTGGTGAGGTGACCAATGTCAGTTTCCTGCAAAAGCCTTTCTTATTTCGCCGCCCATTCCCATCGCCATACCTCTCGCGCTTTGACCAAACTCAGACAGGAGATGGCGGTTTGCGCCTGAACTGAGAATTGCTTTTACCGCTGGAAGGTTTTGCTGTTTTACAGCGACATGAAGCGGCGTTTCGGACATGTCGCCAACCGCATCAACATCAGCACCAGCTTCAATCAAAAGCGGAATCATTTCCGTTCTACCTTGCCAAAGAGCCACGTGGAGTGGTGTGTCCCCATCGCTACCAACGCTCTCGACTGTTATTTCTGCCTCGTCAAGCAGTAGCACGTCTGCACAAGAGGTTAAGAAATCGGTCAGCGAGTTGGTGTTCATCCTAAGTCTCGTCTTTGATTGCTAAGATTTACAAGGTTCACCCCACAGCCCGCGCTTTGCGCCATTGTTTCCACTGTGCCTCAGTGCCGTTAAAGCAATTGAGGTCGACCTCTTTCTCAACCCCGTCCAAAATACCGGTGGCCGTATATTGCCAGAAGTGCCAGCCCTGCGCCCCATAGCGTTTTTCGACGTGTTTGGCTGTGGAACGTAGCCAGAATTCGCGTTTCAGGCGGGCGATGTCGCTATGTTTCCACATGTCGGGGGCGGTGTAGACGACGACTTTGGTTTTGTAGTGACGCTCAACAATCTGGATGAACCGATTGGCCAATTGGCGGACTTCGGCGGCGGGGGGGCGCAGGGTGCAGGTCGGAGAAAACGGGTTCCATTCCAGATCCAGCACAGGCGGCAACCCGCCCTTTAGGCGCGGCACGTTTTTGATAAACCATTTGGCCTGTGTTTCAGGGTCGGTGCAGAAATAATAAAAATGATAAGCGCCAACGGGGACGCGGGCGCGTTTGGCAGCGCGCCAGTTGGCCTTGAATTCGGGATCAACCAGATCACCGCCTTCGGTCGCTTTAAGCCATGCAAATTTGACGCCCTGCCGTTTGACCTGTCGCCAGTTCATTTGCCCCTGAAAGCGCGCTGCATCAATGCCATGAACCGCAAAGGACGACGGGCCGCGGCGGCCAAAATCGACGGGGTCGCGATCTTTGTATTTGGTGCGGGCCATCAGCAGTGAGGGCGCGCAGAGAAGTGGCAAGCTGGCAAGTCCGGTCAGGGTGGTGCGGCGAGACAGGGTCATAACATGTACTCCAGTTTACGAAAAAAGGGACTGTTTGGCGGTGGGCAATTGTAGGCCTGCGCCGAAAAAGTTGCGCATTTCAAATGATAGCACGGGCCACAAAGATGTCTAGCCGCCGTTTGACGGCAGAGGCCATCAGTAACAATGGCCGACGGAACTTGGCGCAGGCACAAGGCCCCAAGGCGGTGATGCTCTAGATAACAGTGGTGATGTCAAACCAATTTGGTATGAATGAGCGTTGCCGGCAAAGGCATCCTAGCTTCTAGGATCATCAATCAACGGGGTTGGTTTGGCCAGTTGGTTCAAATCATCCGGCTTGGTAATCTCGACGTTTTGCCCGTCAATGATCACACCATATGGTCGTAAGGCCTTGATGGCGCGCGACAAGTTTTCTGGTGTCATGCCCAAAACCGAGGCAAGGCGGCGCTTTTCGATTGTCAGGATGAATTTGGCATTGCCGCCGGTTTTTTTCTGCCATTTCAGCAGGTAATTCGCCAACCGCTCGATCGAAGTGCGCAGTTTTAGGCCTTTGACGTTCTTGATCACGCCGCGATAGCAATGGGCCAGCTCCATCACCACGGCACGGGCGAATGCGTGGTCTTGCTCAAAAACTTGGCGTACATCTTCGGCGGGCAACATGATGACACGCGAGCGTTCCAGCGTGCGGGCTGACATCAGGTTTGGCGCGTCACGAATGGCGGCGGCCAGAATGAAGGTCGCGTCTGCGCGCAGCACCGTCATAGTGGTTTCGCGGCCTCCCCACCCAGCCAACAGCTCGACACTGCCATCCACAACGATGTGCAGGAAATCACAGGGGTCGCCCTCGACGATCAGCTCCATGTTTTGCGGGAAGGTTTGCACATAGGCACCGCGCACCAGTTCGGCAAAACTGTCATCAGTCATTTCCTTGAACAAAGGAAGACTGCGGATGGCTGGAATATCAGTGCTGCGCATGGAGAGACTCAACTGAGGACGATTGACATATATCAATCAAAAGTGCGGCAAATGTCAAGATCTGAGCGGATAATTGTATCGCATCAAGGTGAAACAATACAGTATTGTGAATGATAAATGTCGGTAAGGCATTAATATTAAATAAAAAAAATGACTATTTGATCTGTGTCAACTTATCGCTGTGATGATGCCGCTATCCAAAAACCATTGGGGACTCGGCTTGAGTTATATACAAGTAGCGCTGTGTCCCTTCCGAAAAGGGGACAGCAAATGGAATTACAAAACAAAGCAACCAGCCTTTGGGGGAATTTCTTCAAGGTGAATATGGTGCAGATCAGGACTTTCCACATGACGTGGTTTGCCTTTTTTGCATGCTTCTTTGCCTGGTTCGG
>DEIK01000066.1 GCA_002352425.1 Rhodobacteraceae bacterium UBA2776 | reverse complement strand
TCTTCGTTCTAAGCAACGCTAGAAAACACACATAAAAGGAATATCAAAATGACTAACATGATCAAAAACTTCGTAAGCAATGAATCTGGCGCCGTAACTGTTGATTGGGTTGTTCTGACAGCCGCAATCGTTGGCCTGGGCCTTGCTGTTATGACTGTTGTTTCTGGCGGCACCGAAACGCTGACCAACAAAATCAGCGACAAGATGACAAGCCAAACAATCTCGTCCACTTTCTAAGCAACGCTAGAAAACACACATAAAAGGAATATCAAAATGACTAACATGATCAAAAACTTCGTAAGCAATGAATCTGGCGCCGTAACTGTTGATTGGGTTGTTCTGACAGCCGCAATCGTTGGTCTGGGCCTTGCTGTTATGACTGTTGTTTCTGGCGGCACCGAAACGCTGACCAACAAAATCAGCGACAAGATGACAAGCCAAACAATCTCGTCCACTTTCTAATCTGAACAGATTGAAATGACAAAAGCCGTGCCCTTCACCGGGCGCGGCTTTTTTGCGTTTAAGGAGCCGAACAAACCGGCACGCAAGCCAAATAATGGCACCAAATTGGTCCCCAGATTTCCTCTGACATTCCTCATTCTGGACACAGTTCTTAGCTAATTTAAGGCCATGAATACAAACATACAGGTTAAAACACGGAGAATAAAAATGCTTAATACAATCGCAAAATTTGTAAAATCTGAAGAGGGCGCAATCACAGTGGACTGGGTTGTTCTGACCGCAGGCATCGCGTTTCTCGGACTGGCCGTCATCTTTTTGATCGGGTCAACAACGACTGAGCAATCGACAAGCATCGGTACGTTTATTGGCGACCGCGAGGTCAGCAGCATATTTTAAAGACTAGGGTTTTCAAAACAATACATGCCAGATTTGGCAACATTCCTTAGAAAACCCGTCTTTTGTTCACTTTTTCGCCGCATTTCAAAAGCATGATGGCGAAAGAGAATTTATCAAGCCCCGAGGCAGTCGAGCGCAGAGGGCATATGAGACGAAAGGATACATCATGCGTATGGTATTTGGGTTAGTCCTGATCGCCGGCCTGGCATTGGCAGGATTTGCTGTCTACATGGCCAAAGGCTTTATCAGCACGTCACAGGCCGAAACCGCCAAGCTTCAGGCAATTGCAGACGGCATGGTTGATACCGTGCAAGTCTTTGTTGTGAAACGCAAAATAAAGTACGGCGAGCGTCTTACCAAAGATGACGTCAAACTGGTCATGTGGCCTGTTGATTCACTTCCCGAGGGAATCTACACCCACCCACCTGCCGAAATCGAAGATGGCAAGCCAGGTATTTCCTTGTTCCCCAAAGACAGCGACAAACTGCGCTCTGTTTTGCGGACAATGGAAGTCGGTGAACCCGTTTTGACCCTAAAAGTGACAGATCCCGGCAAAGACGCTGGCATTACATCGCGCCTCACAGCCGGTATGCGTGCCTTTGCTATCAAAGTTGACGTCAGCAGTGGTGTATCGGGTTTCCTACGTCCTGGTGATCAGGTTGATGTTTTCTGGACCGGTTCAACACCTGGCCGCGACACCAATGGCAACATCACCAAACTGATTGAAACCGCTGTGCGTCTGGTTGCGATTGACCAATCCGCCAATGACGACATCGGCAATACCAAAGTTGCCCGCACCGTGACAGTCGAGGCTACGCCTCAACAGGTCGCCGCACTGGCACAGGCTCAAGGATCTGGCCGTTTGTCGCTGGCATTGGTTGGCACAGGTGACGTCGCAGATGTTGGACCAATTGAGGTTGACCAAAACCAACTGTTGGGCATCGAAGCCCGCGAGGTTGTACGGGTTGAGCAGCAAGAAGCCTGCACGATCAAAACGCGCCGTGGGGCCGAAGTGGTGGTTATTGATATCCCCTGCACCAACTGATTTGGTAAACACATAAACGAAAAAGGCGGCCCCAGTTTTGCGAGGCCGCCTTTTTTGATTCTGTCGTTAGTTAAGCTAAACTATTCGACCCATTCCCACGGACGGGTAAATTCGCCTAGCAAATGTAGCACAGCCTCTTCATCCACCGTGCCAGTTTTGGTGATTTGTGCCACCAACCCGCGCTTTTTGCTGTCCACCACACGGACCACCTCGGCGGCATGACCTGCCTCACTAAGGGCTGCGTTATAAATCCGCGTGATCGCCATTTTCCGCAAATCAGGTTTGAACACTTTTCCCACAGCAGTTTTTGGCAATTCATCTATTATTTCCAAATACTTAGGGCGAGCTGCGCGCTCATGCACATGCTCATTGGCGTGCGCCATCAATTCATCAATGCTCACTTCGGTCCCATCCACCAACTCAACGTAAACGCAAGGCAATTCACCTGCGAAACTATCGGGTTGACCAATCGCACCCGCAAAGGCAACGGCGGGATGCCCTGCCAAAGCCTCTTCGATTTCGGCCGGATCAATATTGTGCCCGCCACGAATGATCAAATCCTTGGCGCGGCCTGTAATCCACAAATAGCCATCGGCATCAAGTCGCCCCAAATCGCCTGTCCGCAGGTATTTTTTATCGGCAAAAAGACCCACATTTTTGGGAGCTTCGGTATAGGTGTGACCTGCAACAACGCCAGGGTTGGACACGCAAATCTCGCCGACTGTGTCGACTTCACATTCATTCAGAATATTACCAGCATCATCACAATTCAAAATCCGCACGTCGGTGTAGGGGAATGGCAGCCCGACCGAGCCGATTTTCTTTTCGCCATCTGTTGGATTGATCGCCACAAGGCAAGTCGCTTCGGTCAACCCATAACCCTCGACCAGATTCACACCAGTGGCTTTTTCAAATCGGTTGTATAGTTCGACCGGCAATGGCGCAGATCCAGAAAACGCGATTTTCAGGCTGGACACATCTGCATCCACCGGGCGCTGCATCAGCGCTGAAATGGCGGTTGGAACGGTGATTACAAAGGTGACTTTGTAACGCTCGATCAATTTCCAGAAGTTGTCAAACACGCCATCGCCGCGATAGCCCTGCGGGGTTGGAAACACAACATGTGATCCCGAGGCAATCACAGACATCAACACAACATGCACCGCGAAAACATGGAACAGTGGCAGTGGACAAATCAAGGTGTCATTTTCATCAAACAACAGGGTTTCGCCCAGCCAACCATTGTAAATCATTCCGGAATATTTGTGTTGCGCAACCTTTGGCATCCCCGTCGTACCGCCTGTGTGGAAGTAAGCGGCAATGCGATCCCCTTCGGAATCCGGGAAGTCCAGTGTTGTGTTTTGACGCGCCATTTCCTTGGTGAAATTGACCACTTGGGCGCTGTGTACCACAGGGTTTTTCGGCCGGATCATGCTGGCGATCCAGCTTTTCGGCGGTGACACATAGCGCAACAAATCCACCTCAACAACGGTTTTGACATTCGGCGCCATTGCCGCAGCTTCGGCGGCTTTTTGGGCCACATCGCTCCCCGGCAGGCTCTTCATTGTGACCAACACTTTGGCATTGGTTTCACGCAGGATCGAGGCCACCTGTTCAGCGTCCAACAACGGGTTGATCGGATTGACGATGCCCGCAATCATCCCCCCCAACAAGGTGAAAATAGTCTCGTTTGCGTTTGGTAAAAGATAGGCAACGACGTCATCCTCACCAATGCCCATGCCGCGGAACATATTGGCGGCTTGCACTATTTTGGTATGCAAACTACGCCATGATAGGGTTTCGGCCTTGTCCGTCGCGCCCGAGGTGATTTGATAACTCAGCGCATTGCGGTTTCCAAATTTCTCGGTGGTATTTGTAAGAAACTCATACATGGTCTTGGGCAGATCACGATCTTCCCAAGGGCCTTCTTTTTCGATGGCCTGACAATCGGCCAGTGTCGCAAAACGTGTCATATAGTCCTCCCCTTCCTTGCTCGTTGGCAAGATGTTTTAAAAAAGAGGGTGCGCGCAAATGCGGATTTGTGCAAGCGTTTCAGTCGAAAAATCGTTATTCCGTAGCGTAGCCATCGGTGAATTGTAGTTTGGCGAGGCGTGCATACAGCCCGCCCGCGGCAACCAATTCGTTGTGGTTGCCATCCGCGACCACCTGCCCATCTTCAAAAACCAAGATGCGGTCGGCCTTTTTAACGGTGGCCAAACGGTGTGCCACGATCATCGTGGTGCGATCTGCCGACATGACCTCAACGGCCTGTTGCACCGCACGTTCGCTTTCTGCGTCCAGCGCCGACGTGGCCTCGTCCAACAACAGGATAGGTGCGTCACGCAAGATCGCCCGTGCAATAGCGATGCGCTGTTTTTGGCCACCCGACAACATCACACCGCGTTCACCAACATAGGTTTCGTACCCATCTGGCAAGGCGGTCAAAAAGTCATGCGCAGCGGCGGCTTTTGCGGCTTCCATAACCTCTGCATCGGTGGCCCCAGGGCGACCAAAACGGATGTTTTCCCGTGCCGAAGTGGCAAAAATTACCGGATCCTGTGGCACCACCGAAATATTTTGGCGGAACGCGCCGCGCGCCATATCACGCAAATCGACACCGTCGATGCTGATGCTGCCCTGCTGCGGATCATAGTACCGCAACAACAGTTGGATCGTGGTGGATTTACCCGCCCCGGACGGGCCAACCAGCGCCACGGTTTCCCCTGGTTTGATCGAAATATTCGTCGATTTTAGCGCCGCCTGATCGGGGCGCGCAGGGTAGGCAAAAGTGACGTCGGTAAACTCAATCGCTCCCTCAGCTCTGACATCAAGCGCCTTTGGCGCCGCCGGATCAAGCACCGTATCCTCGGTGTGCAACAGTTCAACCAGCCGTTCCGTCGCCCCAGCAGCCCGTTGTAATTCGCCCCAGATTTCCGACAATGCCGCCACAGCACCAGCCACCAAAATGGCGTAGATCAAGAACTGAACCAGCTGACCTGCCGTCATCACTTCGGTCTGCACATCGCGCGCACCAACCCACAGCACCCCGACAACCCCTGAAAAAATAAGGAAAATAACGATAACCGTCATCACCGCACGGGTTCCGATCCGTTTGCGCGCAGCCGTGAATGCCTTTTCAGTCACTGTGTCAAAAGCATCCGTCGTGGCAACCTCCTGAGTGAAGGCCTGCACGGTTTGCACCGAGGTCAGTGCCTCGGAGGCCGAACCTGAACTGGCTGCGATCCAGTCTTGGTTCTCGCGGCTAAGTTTGCGCAACCGACGCCCCAAAACGATGATCGGAATGATCACAGCAGGCACGATCAACAACACGAGGCCAGTCAACTTGGCACTGGTGAACAGCATCAGAACCATACCGCCGAAAAACAGCAACACATTGCGCAAGGCCACCGAAACAGACGAGCCAATCACCGACTGGATCACAGTGGTATCCGTGGTGATCCGCGACAGGATTTCCCCCGTCATGATACGTTCATAAAACGCAGGGCTAAGCGTGATCACCCGTTCAAACACAGCCTTGCGGATGTCCGCAACCACACGTTCACCCAGCCGCGTGACCAGATAATACCGCAACCCCGTGCCAACCGCTAAGGCTGCTGCGATCCCTAATGCTGCGCTGAAATACTGGTCCAGAAGGGCCGCATTATCCGCCGCGAACCCGTCAACAACACGACGTACAGCCAAGGGCAAGATCAGCGAAATTGCGGCCGTGAATACCAGGGCAAAGCCCGAAAGAATGACCATATGCTTGTACGGCAGCAAAAACGGAATCAGGCCAGATAAGGCCCCAACCCTCTTTGATTTTTCGCGGTCTTCCATTTCGGCTGAATCATGTTGCGCCATCTAGCCCGTCCCTATTCCCACATTTGGGTTGCGTCATACTGGTTTGAGCCGCGCACAACAAGCGGTGGATGGCCACACAGGCGCAATTACCGGGTGAAAGCCGGTTTTGACACGGATTGACGACACACCATGCATCGAGGTCAGGCCTGTGACGCACGTCACAGGCAGGCTCGGTTTTTGCGACTATCAACGGGTTATCGGCCCACAACCGCCACAACACTTAACAGATTGGAACAGACCATGACACATTCAATGACAAACCGTTTCAGCCCTCTTCAAACAACGATAAAACTCGCAATGCTGGTTGCCGTTGGTTTCCTTGCCATGCCTTCGCAAGCCTTTGCAAGCCTTTGCAGAGGATAATGACGATCAACCCGAGATCAATAGCGCATCTGAACCGTTGCAAGACTGTCTTTTGACACCGGGCAACACAACCTCCTTTGGTGACGGCACCGTCAACTGCCACGTTGGCGGCAAAACGACCAGCTGCGATTTGGACAGCCCTGAGGCTGACGATCAATGTACCACAACCAAAAACCGCGGCGCTAACGGTGATAAGTGCCACGCAGAATCCGCAGCTGGCGCGATTGTCGTCCAAGAAAATTGGCCGCACCGGCTTTGGATCATGGTCGGATTGTTATTCCAATCCACCAGTGCCATAGATTGCCCGTACTCTATTCAAGCCATCCGCGAATTCAGTTTTTCAAACCTGAGCACAAAATGAAGTTATTCAAGTACTTTGTAGCAAGTCTTTTCATCGGTATGCCCCCTGCCTTAGCCGAAGGCATCATGGGGTGCCCAGTCCAATCTTACGGATCCTGATCGCGTCGTTTACACCTGCGAAAACGGGTTGGTGATCGAGGCCGAAGCCGCAGTCGAGCTGGAGGCGCGGCCACCGCAGGTTGCCGAGCCAACCGGTGCGCCGCAGCACATTCAACTGAACAGCAATGCGATTTTAATCACTCTGCCTGCGGGCAAAGGGCCATTGCGAATTCTGACACCCCACGCCATCGCCTCGGTACGCGGCACTACATATGTGGTTGATGCCACTGATGGCAAAACCGCCGTTTTCGTGATCGAAGGTGTGGTCGCCGTGATGCCAACAAATTTAACGTCGATCCCACCCGAAAATGCATTCATTTTGGCCGCAAACAGGGCCGCATCATCCATCGCCACATAGTGGTATGTGTTGCCAGAACAATCGGCGGCATGGATCGAACGACACCCCATTTTGAACAACTTAGGCGCCCCCAAACGATAGTTTTTTATATGTAATATCAGTTACTTGTGCGCCACGCTCTGCTGGTGCGACCTCGTTGTCGCGATAGGTACGATGATCCCGCGTCGTGGTCTTGATTCGATGATCCGCCCTACCGTCGGCATCGCGCTGAACGATAGTGCCGTTGATAGAAACACTATCTGCAAGGGCCCGTACGGGGGCTAGAAACGACGTGCTGGGAATTGAAATTTACTGTGGCCAATATGATTTTGCTAAACATTGGTTTGATCCTTTGGGCTTGAGCGAACCCATTGTCCGCCGATAAAACAAACCTAACGGAACCCACAGACGTAGCCTGTGACGTGCGCCATAACAAAATCAACTGGGTTTTTCGGGATGCGCTTTGGAGCGGGTAGCGGGAATCGAACCCGCGCCTTAAGTTTGGAAAACTCGTATGATACCATTTCACCATACCCGCCAAAGCCAGTGTGTATCTAAGTCAATGCCCGACGATGGTCAAGCAAGGCTGGCAGATTATTCCCCCTTATTTGAGCCCTCGGCCATCAGCCCTCAAATGGCTCTATCAACTCCGGCCCCGAAGCACGGTTTGAATTCACCTCCGTGCCAACCCGGTGGAACTGCAACGCGTCATTGGGGCCTGGTCGCATCAACGTCGCCGCCCCTGTGCCAGCCTCTCCCAACCACAATGCCCAATCTTGCGGCGGTAAAACCAACGGCATCCGGTGATGTATCCCTTTGATCGCCTCATTCGCAGCCGTGGTGACAATTTCACAGCTGCGAACAGGTGCACCCCCCTTGTCCCAGCTCTGCCAAATACCAGCAAAAACCACAGGCGTCTGATCCCTACGCTCAAAAAACCAAGGCAAACGAACACCCTCCGCCGTCTTGGCCCATTCATAAAACCCGGTGGCAGGTATCAAGCAACGCCGCACCCGACAGGCTTCCCGAAACGCGGGCCTCTCTGCCAAAGTCTCGGCGCGCGCGTTGATCAACAACGAGCCAGCGTTGACGGTTTTGTACCAATGCGGCACAAACCCCCAACGCATCGAAACCAGCCGCCGCCCTTGCTCACTGACCACAACCGACAAATCATCCGTTGGGCAAATGTTGTAATTCGGCGAAAATGGCAAATCATTGGCAGGCAGTGCAGCAAACAACTTTGCCATTGCCTCAATTGGTAACAATGTCGCCATACGTCCACACATATCTTGCCTCTTCTTCTTATCAAAAACACCTGTGCCGCAGGCATTCCCGAGGTCCCAAAGGGACCGAGATACAAAGCGGCCCCGCTAGGGGTCTCCATTTAACACCAGAAACTAAAAAGGCGCGGCCTCTCAGACGCGCCTTTTCCAAATTCATACCTACAGAACTCTATTTCTGCGTAATACGCCCATCCATATAGGCTGTGTAATTACCTTGAGCGGCCATATATTCAGCCATCACATCAGCCAAATCCGGACCAAAATCATAAACATTCATACCGTCGGTTTCGAACATCTTATATCCGTCACCACCGCCACGCACATAGTTGTTGGTTACAACGCCGTAGGTCTTGGCCGGATCAATCGCGACCCAACTGTCGCCCTCGGAAACCATCACTTCAACAACACGGCCCTCATTGGGCGCAATAGAGGCATCCCAAGTGAACTTGATCCCCGCAATCTGTGGGAACCGGCCCTTGACCTCTTCCACTTGTGACACCCCGTTTTCAAGCGCGGCTATCACACCAGCCCCCGAAATCTCGAATGTCGACAGGGTGTTTTGGAACGGCAGCACACCCAGCACTTCGCCCATGGTGACCTCACCCGCATCAATGGACGATCGGATACCACCAGAGTTTGCAATCGCAATACTCACCCCTTGATCTTTGACCCGATCCAGCATGGCATCGGCCACCAGATTGCCCATCTCGCATTCTTTGGTGCGGCAATTGTCGCGGTTGCCGTCAATCGCAGCCGCAGCATCTGCAACCACGCGCTGACGGATTTCTTCCAATGGAACAGCCAACGCGCCAATCCGTGCTTTGGTGTCGCCATCCTCGACCACTTCACCGTCCATAGACAGCGGCTCACCCACGGCTTGCGTGATGTTGCCCGCATCATCAAAGGTCACATTCAATTCGCCCAGAAATTTGCCATATGCATAGGCCTGCACGATCGCTGTCTCGCCAACCATCGTTGGATATGGCCCTTTGGCGCGATCTGATGTGTTGGACAAAAATGTGTTCGAGTGACCGCCAACGATCACATCCACACCCGTGGTTTCCGCAGCAACCTTTTGGTCCACCACATAACCCGAGTGCGACAAAACGATGATTTTGTTCACACCCTCTGCGGTCAACTTATCAACTTCGCCCTGAACAGCACCCACTGGATCGGTGAAAATCACATTCGGACCGGGACTTGCCAGCTCATCCGTGTCTTGTGGTGTTAATCCAATCAGACCCAATCTTTCGCCACCGCGTTCAATCACTATGGATTTGACCAATTTGCCCGCCAGCATTTCTTCGCCGGAGTAATCCGCATTGGACATCAGCACTGGAAAGTTCAACGCATCCATAAAACCGCGCAACACTTCCGGCCCGTCGTCGAACTCGTGGTTGCCCACGGTCATCGCATCATAGCCCATTTTGTTCATCATTTCGGCAGCAACTTTGCCTTTATAGTAGGTGTAAAACAGCGAGCCCTGGAATTGATCGCCACCGTCAACCAAAATGCTGTTGTTGCTGCGCGCACGGGCCTCGGCAATGGCTGTCACCAAACGTGCTGAGCCGCCAAAACATTTGCCTTCAAGGTTGTCTTCCTCGGAACAGCCCGAATCATATTTGCTAACGGGCTCAAACCGCGAGTGAAAATCATTGGTGTGTAAAATGGTTAGCGAATAGTCAGCTATGGCCATGCCTGCGCCAAATGTTAAGGCTGCAGCGGCCGCGGTCGTTTTCAAAATCATACGTGTAAGCATCGAAAATCCCCCTGATGGATCGATTGAATCATGTTGTATCGTGGCAATGTAACAGACAAGTGTCAAAGCCTTGACGATTACGTTGCGACACGGCATGTCATTGTCATGCAAATCTACAAAATATTCTTGGGCCCAGAATGGGCCGCGCTTGACGCCGACGGACAAACCCTTGGCGCGCCAATTGATCTGGCCGATGGCTATATCCATTTTTCAACCGCCGCGCAGGCTGGCGAAACGGCGGCCAAGTATTTTTCCGGCGTGGATGGGTTGATGCTGGTCGCTTTTGAAACGGATCAATTGGGTGACGCGATAAAATGGGAGGCGTCGCGTGGCGACGACCTTTTCCCACATTTGTACCGCACCCTATTGCGCTCCGAAGCGCTCTGGGCCAAACCCCTGCCCTTTGAAAATGGTGCCCATATCTTCCCCCCAGAAATGACATGAACCTGCTTGAACGCCTTGGCGTTGCTGCTCTGCACCGCTTTGATCCGGAACGTGCCCACGGGCTGTCGCTCAAGGCGCTGAACAGCGGGCTGGTGCCGCTTGCTGGCACCTACACCACACCGCGCCTGCAAACAAAGATCGCTGGCTTGTCGCTGCCAAACCCTGTCGGGCTGGCCGCTGGCTTTGATAAAAATGCCACCGCGTTGTCGCCTCTGGCCCGCGCTGGATTTGGCTTTCTCGAAGTCGGCGCCGCAACCCCACGCCCGCAACCTGGAAACCCCAAGCCACGGCTGTTTCGCCTGACGCAAGACCATGCCGTGATCAACCGCTTTGGCTTCAACAATGACGGCATGGAGGTCATCGGCGCGCGGCTGACCACCCGCCCCAAAGGCGCGGTGATCGGCTTGAACCTTGGGGCCAACAAAGACAGCGATGACCGCGCCGCCGATTTTGCAACCGTGCTGGCCCATTGCGCCCCCCATTTGGATTTTGCCACTGTCAACGTGTCCTCGCCCAACACCGAAAAGCTGCGCGACCTGCAAGGTAAAGACGCGCTAACAGCCCTGCTGAACGGCGTGATGCAAACAAGAGACGCGCTCAAACGCCCGATACCAGTGTTCCTGAAAATCGCCCCCGATTTGACCGAAACTGAGATTGCAGAAATCGCCGATGTTGCCCGCAGCACCAAGATTGACGCTATCATCGCCACCAACACAACGCTGTCGCGCGACGGGCTAACCAGTGCCCACAAATCCGAAATGGGCGGCTTGTCTGGTGCACCACTGTTTGAAAAATCCACCCGCGTCCTTGCCCAACTCAGCGCTTTAACCGAGGGCGACATCCCTCTCATCGGCGTTGGCGGCATCAGCTCGGCCGAACAGGCCTACGCCA
>DEIK01000125.1:1596-3627 GCA_002352425.1 Rhodobacteraceae bacterium UBA2776 | reverse complement strand
GATGTGAATTTCGTTGGGATGGATTTGGTCGAAGTCGCGCCTGCCTATGATCCGGCGGGTATTACGGCATTGCTGGGTGCATCCTTGATCATGGAATACCTTTGCGCACGGGCTGCGCGCAAAGGGAGCTAAGCCATGTCATTTCGGGTTGGCGTTATAGAATTTGCGCATGAAAGCAATACGTTCACTGTGAAACGTACGGAACTAAACGCATTTACGGCAAGTCGTTATTTGAGCGGGCACGCTATTTTAGAAGCCCTTAAGGGCACCGGATCAGAAATTGGTGGGGCGATCAAAGCCGCCGAAAACCACGGTTGGAATTTGATCCCTATCGTAGCAGCTCACGCACAACCTGGCGGGCCTATAACTGAGGACACCCGTCTGGAAATTACCAACACCATCCTTGAGCGACTGCGCTCAGAAGGGCCATTTGATGGGTTTTTCATCGCATTGCACGGCGCAATGGTAACGCAAAGCGCACAGGATGGCGAAAGCCAACTCCTAAAGGCTGTTCGATCCGTGGTTGGAAAAATTCCGATCGCAATAACGCTTGATTTACACGCCAATATTTTTGACGAAATGGCGGGGCTAGTCGACATCGCCATCAGTTATCGAACCTACCCTCATGTGGATATGTTCGAATGTGCGATCGAGGCCTGTGATTTGCTTCAGAAAACAATGGCGGATGAAATTGATCCCAAAGTGGCAATCGCTCGTCCGCCAATGCTTGTCGGCTGCGATGACGGGCGCACAACAAATGACGGCCCGATGTGCCGGATACTTGAACATGCGGCGCAAGAAATGGAGACGCCCGGTATTACCAACGTTGCCGTGAATGCAGGCTTTACGGATGCCGACGTAGCGGCTGCTGGTCCCAGTGTTTTGGTCACATATGATGCCAAAGTTGCTTCTAACGAGGACGCTAAAAATGCCGCCCGTCGGGTTTGTGATACCATCTGGGGCTACCGCGATATCTGGGATACGCCGATAAAGCTGGTGGACTGCATCGCAAACCTGCAATCACATGAGCCAGATGGCAAACCTGTTATTGTTGCCGATTTTTCGGACAATACGGGCTCGGGCGCATACGGCGACTGCACTGCAATTCTTGGCGCTCTTATCGATGCCGGGCTGAACAATGCTGCATTGGGTGCGCTGTGTGATCCCGAGGCGGCTGACGTTTTGACCAAAGCAGGCCTTGGGGCTGAGGTTACGCTAAAGATCGGCGGAAAAACCGACACTTCTGTTGGTGGCGGCCCTCTGGAACTGACAGGGATTGTCACTGGCGTGTCGGATGGATTTTTCACCTATGAAGGCCCGATGCTTGCAGGTGTAAGCGGCGCGCTTGGTCCAAGTGTTTGTTTCCAGACGCATGGCATTGATGTGATGATCACAACCGAGCCGTTCCAGATGCACGACCAGAACCTTTTTCGTGCAGTCGGTATTGAACCGTCCGAAAAGGCCATCGTCGTGGTCAAATCCATGCAGCATTTTCGCGGTGCGTTTGAGCCGATCGCAAGTCAGGTTCTTGTCACGGATGCGGGTGGGTTATGCACACCAGATGTGGCGTTGCGGGCGTATAAAAACCTACGCCGGCCGGTCTTTCCACTGGATGATATCGATGCTTGAGACAGTCGTTCCACATCAACTTGCACTTGGACCTTCGATCAGCAAAGAGCCGCGCATGTCATATTCTTTGCGTCTTTTAGGCAAGAACTGCACAGTACTGCGAACACTTTGCGCACGCTACGGCGTGGAACTTGCGGGTGTAACCAAGGCGACTGGCGGCAACCCGGAAATTGCGAAAACGATGCTGGATGCGGGTATTCCTGCTTTGGCAGAGTCCCGTTTGGGTAATATCCGTCGGCTGCGTGATGGGGGCATCACCGCGCCCGTCATGCTGATCCGCGCCCCGACCTTTGCCGAGATCGTGGATGCGGCCCAGCTTGCCGATATCTTTTTGTTGTCGGATTTCAGTACAATCCGTGCCTTGGCAATGGCTTGCAAAACCATCGGGAAAACCGCCGAAAT
>DEIK01000125.1:744-1542 GCA_002352425.1 Rhodobacteraceae bacterium UBA2776 | reverse complement strand
CCGCCCGCGGATTTGTCAAATCTGGTTGATCAAGTTCAAGCGACTGAGAATGCCAGCATCGTCGGTATTGGCACGAACCTTGCTTGCAATATCGGTATACTTCCAGATGAAGAAAACATGCAAATGCTGGCGGGTTTAGCACGCGAAACAGAGGCGAAAATCGGGCGGCCACTGCGTTATGTTTCGGCGGGAAACTCAAGCGCGATAGATCTTTTGTCAAAAGGAAAAATGCCACCTGAAGTTAACCACCTGCGATTAGGTGAAAGCCTTTTGTTGGGCCATGAAACCGCCTTTAGCCAGCAGATTGAGGGGACCAGCACAGATTGTTTTAAGATACACGCGCAGGTTCTCGAGGTTTGGCAGCGGCACATTCAAGACACCGGACAGCGTGGCCTTAACGCGCTGGGACAAAAAACGTCGCTTGCCAAAACGGGCCTGCGCAAATTGGCGGTGCTAAATTTGGGGGCCGTTGATGTCGAGTTAGGCGGCCTGACCCCGCTCACCCCGGGCGTCGAGGTAATGGGGTTTTCCAGCGACCACATTATTGCGGATATCACACAAGCAGCAGATCTGGTCGTTGGATCAGACATTGAATTTAGTCCTAATTACCACGCGCTCGCCACCGCCATGACATCGCCTTACTTGATGCAGGTTGAGGATGCGGCGGCAATCCTAAATCCAGTAAAAACGGGAGTGTAACATGTCAGAAACAACAATAGACCGAGAGGTTGACCACAGCAAAATGGCCGTCAGTGATGAGGTTGTCATCGACATTAAGGGCATGAGCAAGTGGTATGG
>DEIK01000125.1:0-732 GCA_002352425.1 Rhodobacteraceae bacterium UBA2776 | reverse complement strand
GACATTAACCTTCAGGTGCATCGCGGTGAGCGGATTGTAATTTGCGGGCCCTCGGGGTCTGGAAAATCCACACTGATCCGCTGTTTGAACCGCTTGGAAGAACATCAAGAGGGCTTGATTGCCGTTGATGGTGTTGAGCTTACCTCAGACCTCAAAAACATTGATAAAATCCGGTCCGAGATTGGCATGTGTTTTCAGCATTTTAATCTGTTCCCACATCTGACCATTCTGGAAAACTGCACGCTCGCCCCGATGCTTGTTCGCAAAGTTGCAAAGAAAGATGCCGAAGCCGCGGCGATGACGTATTTGGAAAAGGTGAAAATTCCGGATCAGGCCAACAAATATCCCGGCCAGCTTTCTGGTGGTCAACAACAACGCGTGGCAATTGCGCGATCCCTGTGTATGGAGCCGCGAATTATGCTGTTTGACGAACCGACATCCGCACTTGACCCCGAGATGATCAAAGAGGTTTTGGATACGATGATCGAACTTGCCGAAGAAGGCATGACCATGTTGTGTGTGACGCACGAAATGGGGTTTGCCCAAGCGGTCGCAAACCGGGTGATATTCATGGATCAAGGCCAGATCGTCGAAGAAAACGAGCCGAAGGCGTTTTTCAGCAATCCGCAAAACGAAAGAACCAAGTTGTTCTTAAGCCAAATCTTACAACACTGATAAAATAATTACCTTGAAAGCAGCCCCTATGACCAATCCAAATCTTGCCCTTGTTCC
>DEIK01000059.1:59489-60853 GCA_002352425.1 Rhodobacteraceae bacterium UBA2776 | reverse complement strand
ACAAATCGCCCGTATCCATGCACCTGTCGGCCTAAACATCGGTGGTAAATCTCCGGCTGAGATTGCGATCTCGATTATGGCGCAACTGACCGAATGCTTGCGAAAGCCGCTGGTGTAAGGTGGTATTGTGTGAAAATGCGGGCGCGACATTCCGTTAGGACCTGCTCGCGGATTTTATTAGCGTTTGTTGTCGCGGGTTGAATGCCGGGTTCCCGAAAATGAGCTGGTCTCTTTGCGCTTGTCACGGCGGGTCGTTCAGTTAGAAAAGAGACAAAAGGGCCGGACAGATGGAAAGCACATTTACCACCTCAACCAACGGCAGTGGTTGGGAAATCGTTCCTACGAATGCCGCAGCTGGTATCATACTCGCAATCTTGTTTTTCTACCTGTTTTTTCGCCACTTCCTATTCGCACTTATGTTTATGGACGTCATTCTCGGTTGGCTGCGTAATTTCAGTTGGTTTCCAAGAGAGGGAAAACGTCGCAAGACCCTCATTCACTGGCTCATCGCGTTAGGATTGTTCTTAGGTTTTAATGCCGTTGCTGGGGCAGCAGGTTGGCTGGAATTCATACCTCAATAGCCGACATTGGACTCCATTTAAAGAACTGGCGGATTAAGCTCGGAGCGGCCATTGACGCCATAGGTTCACCGCGCAAAGTGGTATCGACAAAAGGGAACCCCATAAATGACATTGATCCTGGACATCTGGCACAGCTTTCGTGCCCTGCCACTATGGGTGTTACTGGTTGTGAACGGCGTGTCACTGGCCTTTGACATTCCGGATGCATGGAAATGGCTGAACGGGGACCGCAGGGTTGCAGGTCGCCCCTAAACCAAAAAGCCCCCGCAAATTGCGAGGGCTTTGGGAAATTCATGTGTCAGCGGGTTACTTGGGTATCTGACCGATCATCATGATCATCTGACGACCTTCCATCTTGGGCATGCTTTCGATCTTGCCAGCGTCTTTGACGTCTTCGGCAATCCGTTCCAGCAATTCACGGCCCAAGTTAAGGTGCGCCATTTCACGCCCCCGAAACCGCAAGGAAATTTTTACCTTGTCGCCGTTGCCCAGAAACTTGAAAACATTACGCATTTTCACATCATAGTCATTGGTGTCCGTGTTTGGGCGGAACTTGACCTCTTTGACTTCGATGATCTTTTGCTTTTTGCGCGCTTCGGATTCACGTTTTTGCTGCTCATACTTGAACTTGCCGAAATCCATGATCTTGCAAACGGGCGGGTTGGCGTTTGGTGAAATCTCAACCAGATCAAGACCAGCTTCGTCAGCCATTTCCATAGCACGCGCCGGGGTCACAACCCCTGCGTTTTCGCCGTCGGCGCCGATCAGGCGGATTTCGTTGGA
>DEIK01000059.1:0-59428 GCA_002352425.1 Rhodobacteraceae bacterium UBA2776 | reverse complement strand
TTTGATCCTTTGATTGTGAATAGCTATGTATTTGCGAAAAATAGGCGGGTTGGGCGGCGCTTACAAGGTGTTTATCACCATTCCATCGGCAATAAAGCGCGTTAATGGCCAAAGTACGCTTTAATCCGGCAGTTACATCTGTCATATCCGCGACAGTCTTGGGGGGAATCCCCAACAGAATTTTTAAAGGGTGAACAAGATGAACAAAACATGGATCATTGCCGCATTGCTAATCGCTGCGGGCATCGGCGCGTATTTCTACGCACAAGATAAAGACATGGGCGATGTCGTTGACAGCGCTGCCGAAGCAACAACAGAGGCCGCCAGCGATGTGGCTGATACAGCAAAAGCCGCTGAAGAAGCTGCCGCTGCAAAAGCCGCTGAAGTCGCTGCTGCCGCTGAAGCCGCCGCTGCCGAAGCTGCTGCTGCCACCGAGGCCGCCGCTGCCGAGGCTGCCGCCGCCGCGACCGAAGCCGCCGAAGCTGCTGCCGCTGAAGCCGCCGCCGCAACCGAAGCCGCTGCTGAAGCCGCCGCCGCAACCGAAGCCGCTGCTGCTGAAGCCGCTGCTGAAGCTGCCGCCGCAACAGAAGCTGCCGCCGCTGAAGCCGCTGCTGAAGCTGCCGCCGCAACAGAAGCCGCCGCCGCTGAGGCCGCTGCTGAAGCTGCTGCAACAGCCGAAGCAGAAGCTGCCGCTGCTCCAGCCTCGATGGCTGACACACTTTTGAGCGCCGAAGGCTTTGACGCTGCCAAAGTTAGCGAAATGGTTGACGGTTCCGACTTGGGGCTGGCTAAGAAGACTATGCTGAAAGCCGCGATCGAAAAAGCAGGTGACAATCCTGAATTGATCAAAGCCGCGATTGACCAAGTCAAAGGCGCGCTGGGTCTCTAACCCCAACGCTTCACGCTTACGAAACAAAATGCCGCGCAAGGTTCACTTGCGCGGCATTTTTTATTTGCGATAGATGAAACAACCGTGTGGGATCAATAGTCCCAGTTGCAATCGCCCTTAATCGACAAAGGCTTTTTCGACCACATATTCTGCAGGCTTTGAATTGGCCCCTTCCTCCAGACCAAAGCCTTCCAAAATGCGCTTCAAATCCATGTTCAACCCAATCGAGCCACAAACCATGGCGCGGTCATTTTCGGCACAAATCGGCGGTACGTTCAACGCCTCAAACAGGCTGCCGTCCTCCAGTTTTGTGGTGATCCGGCCCATTACAGGGCTTTCCTCGCGGGTGGTGGTCGGGAAATAGCGCAGCTTGCCACCGACCATCTCGCCAATCAATGGATCATCCGCCAGGCTCTCAACCAGCTCGCGACCATAGTCCAACTCGGCCACATCGCGACAGGTGTGGCACATGATAACCTCGTCGTAGTTCTCATAGGTCTCTGGTTCACGCATCAATGACGCAAAGGGTGCAATGCCTGTGCCTGTGGCGAAAAACCACAACCGTTTGCCCGGCAGCAGCGCGTCATGCACCAATGTGCCAACAGGTTTGGGGCGCAGAATAATCTCGTCCCCAACCTTGATATGTTGCAGCTTTGACGTCAGCGGGCCGTCTTGAACCTTGATCGAGTAAAACTCCAGTTCCTCGTCCCAACTGGGCGACGCAATAGAATAGGCCCGCAACAACGGCTTGTCATTGTCCCCCATCAACCCGATCATCACAAACTCGCCCGAGCGAAACCGCAACGACTGCGGACGGGTTACACGGAACGAAAACAAACGATCCGTCCAGTGCTTTACCTCGGTCACAGTTTGGGCATTGGGCAGTGCAGGTTTTTTCGGCGCATCCGACATGATCATTCATCCTTAACAATACAAAAACCGCATTTCAAAAAGCGGCATGATTTGGCAATGCTATAAGCTGTTGTCCCAAGCGGGTCCAGACGCAAACCCGCCCCTGCTTCCTGTCTTAAATACCTGCGCCGCGGCACAATCCTAATAGGCAACATCCAACCGTTCCAACCCGTGGAAATGATAGACATCGCCATAACGCGGCGTTTCTACCAATCGCAACGCCGGACAACGCGCAAACAGGATTGGCAGTGCGATCTGTAACTCCAGCCGCGCCAGCGGGGCCCCGACACAAAAATGCAACCCACCCCCAAACGAAGTATTGGCTTTGATCAAACGCGCAGGCTTGAACAAATCGGCGTCCTCATAGGCCGCAGGGTCACGATTGGCACTGGCCAACAAACAGCCGACAGTTTGACCGCGTTCAATCTTGTGGCCAAACAGCTCCAAATCCTCGGTCGCGATACGGGTGAAAATATGCAAAGGCGGATCATAACGCATGATTTCCTCCACGGCTTCATCTATCCCCTCCGCAGCCAGCGCCGACACCGGCACCTTGTTCTCCAATAAGGCCTTAACGCCATTTCCCATGCTGTGTACCGTCGCCTCATGCCCTGCGTTCAGCAGCAAAATGCATGTGGTAATCAACTCATCTGACGACAGTTTTTCGCCATCCTCTTCAGCGGCAATCAAATGGCTGATCAAATCATCGGCGGGCGTATTGCGCCGTTGCGTGACATAGCCGTGCATAAAGTCGGCAAAAGCGGCGCTGGCTGCCACGGCTGCATCCTCGTCGGCAAAACTGCGTCCGGCCTGATACATCATAACCATCGCGTTGGACCAAACCAGCAATTGATCCGCCATCGCCTCGGGCACCCCCAATAGGCGCGCAATGATGATCACGGGCAGTTTTTGCGCATAAGTGGCCAGCAAATCCACTTCGCCTGCGGGAAATCCGTCAATCAAGTCATGACACAGCGCCTCAATTTCAGGCGCCAGTGCCTTGATCCGGCGCGACGTAAACGCCCGCAACACCAAGGATCGCAACCGCGTGTGCCGCGGCGGATTCAGCTCCAACATCGAATGCGCCTCGATATTGTAGAACGCCTTCAGCCGTTCGGGCACAGGTTTTGCCAAATCTGCCGGTATTTCACGGCCAAACCGCCGATCCCGCAGGATCGCATTCACCGCATCAAAGCCCGCAGCACATGCCATGCCATAGTCGTCCCACCAGACCAACTCCCCCTCGAGTGCGCGCAATTGCGCATAAAACGGATAGGGGTTTTGAACAAAATCGGGGTCAGTCGGGCATTGGTGAACGATTTGCATTTGGTGATTTTCACCAAAGGGGATGGCCTTTGCAAGCACAGCTTTTTACAATCCGTCGCAATGATCGGTTTTTCCACATATCGCGCCGCAGCCCTTGGATTGTTTTTACTCGTTGTCATTGGCTTGGCGGGTGGAGCGGGCTGGTTGGCCTATTCTGCAGCCCTTAGCCAATTGGCGGCGCGAGGGCAGGCCGACCTGTCACTGGCCTCGGATCGTTTGGTTGGGCAATTGCAACGCTTTCGCCAAGTTGCAGTGTTGATGGCCGATCACCCCCAAATGGTAAATCTTGCCAAAGGGCAGGGCGCAGCCACACAAGCCTCGGACGTCTTGCTGACAGCCGCCGATAAAACCGGCGCGGTTGAAATCCTGTTGGCTTCAACGAATGGCATGGTGCTGGCCTCATCCACGCCACAAACCATCACACCGCTGAAGGGCCACCCCCACTATGAGCGCGCCATGCGTGGCGCATTGGGCACGGCCCATGCCCGTATCTCCGGCACCAATCGGCGCGCCTTCTATTTCGCCGCCCCGATATTGGAGGGCGAAAAGGCGCTTGGCGCAGTGGTCGTGGCGGTCGACATGGAGGCGATCGAAGAATCCGATTGGCGCGGCGATCCGCACGCCGTGTTTTTCACCGACGCGGATAATGTGATCTTTGTCGCCAACCGTTCGGAACTGGTGTTACGCAGTCGCACCCAAACGGGTGGTTTCGGTCCCGACAGCGTGCGCATGTTCAATGGCCACAAGGTCTGGTCGCTGAACTCTGGCCCCTACATCCCGCAACAAGCTCTCCACCTGGTTCAACCCTTGCCAATCATCGGCATGACGGGTGAAACCCTGTTGGACACGGCCCCAGCCCAGCGTTTGGCATGGTTGCAAGCGGCCACAGTGGCGGCACTCTTGCTGGCCTTTGGCGCGATCCTGTTTTGGGTGACCGAGCGTCGCCGCGCGCTGGCCACACAGCTGCAAATAGAAGCCAAAGCCAAATCCGAACTCGAAACCCGCGTGAACGAGCGCACTCAGGAGTTACGTCAAGCCCAAGCCGAATTGGTGCAGGCCGGAAAACTGTCGGCGCTGGGGCAAATGTCGGCTGGCATCAGCCACGAATTGAACCAACCCTTGATGGCTATTCGCTCGTTCGCCGAGAACGCTGAAACCTTTCTTGAGCGCGGCAAAATCGACGTGGCGGGTAAGAACCTTGCACGGATTTCCGAATTAGCGCGGCGCATGGGCCGTATCATCAGCAACTTTCGCGCCTTCGCCAAACAGGAATCCGAACCGATGTCAGACGTCGATATCGTCGCCGTGGTCGAGGCCGTGTTGGAGATGTCCGAGGCGCGGTTCTTGGCCGACAAGGTCACGCTCACATGGCAAACCCCAACCGCGCCGGTGTTCGTGCGAGGCGGCGAGGTGCGCTTGCAACAAGTACTGGTCAACCTGATTTCCAACGCCATTGACGCGATGGAAGGCAGTTCAGAACGGTGCATCGAAATTGCCATTAAGGCGGATCGGGACAAGGCCCATCTGCGGGTGCGCGACACGGGGCCTGGTATCGAGTCGCCCGAGAAAATTTTTGATCCCTATTACACCACAAAAGCGGTTGGCAAAGCCGACGGGTTGGGCTTGGGCCTGTCCATTTCTTATGGATTGGTGCAGAGTTTCGGTGGCGATATTCGCGGCCGAAACCACCCCGAGGGCGGGGCGGTGTTCACGGTTGAACTGGCCCGGACAGTGATGGAGAAAGCGGCATGACAACGCAGGTTTTACTGGTCGACGACGACGCCCATGTGCGCGAAGCCCTTGGTCAAACGCTGGAGTTGGCCGAGATGTCACCGATCCTTGCGGGCAGCTATATCGAGGCCAAGGACCACATTAGCCCTGATTTCGATGGCGTCGTGGTCAGCGACATCCGAATGCCCGGCAAGGACGGCTTTGCCCTGCTGGATTACGTGCGCAGCATTGATAGCGGTCTGCCGGTGATCCTGCTGACCGGCGAGGGTGATATCCCGATGGCCGTCAAAGGCATCAGTGCCGGCGCCTTTGATTTTCTTGAAAAACCATGCGCCCTGAAAGAATTGTTGGCGGTGGTTGAACGCGCTCAAAAAAACCGGGCCTTGGTGTTGGAAAACCGCCAGTTGAAACAGCAGTTGGAAACCGGCGATGCAGCGGCGCGGATGGTGTTTGGAACCTCGGCCCAATCCGAAGAATTGCGCAACAATGCGCGGGCCGTGGCGCGCACCGGAGCCGAGGTGCTGATTTCGGGGGCACCTGGCTCAGGCACCTCCAAAGTTGCCGAAGTCATCCATCTGTTGTCGCAACTCGCAAATGGACCGTTTGTCAAAACCGCTGCGGCCTCGCTTTCTACTGACAGTTTGGCCCAAGCCCTAAAGGGGGCTGATGGGGGCAGCTTGTTCTTGGATGAGGTGGCGGCTTTATCGCCTTCGGTGCAGTTCGCGTTATTGGAGAGCCTAGAGGCCAGCAGCGGTACCCGCGTTTTGGCTGGTAGCTATGCTGATTTGGCACAAGAGGTGGCTGCGGGGCGGTTCAACCATGACTTATACTACAAGTTGGCCGTCACGAGTGTACGCATTCCCAGCCTGCGCGAGCGCCCCGAAGACATCCCCGTGCTGTTTCGCCATTATGTGGCGATCGCCTGCGAGCAGGCCGCGCTAACGCCCCCCGACATAACACCTGCGCTGATTGCCCGCTTGATGGCACAGGAATGGCCCGGTAATGCGCGCGCCTTAATGAACGCAGCGATGCGATTTGCAATGGGTTTGGGCGAGGGGGAAGAAGAAGCCGAATTGGGCCTGAATGAACAATTGGCCCAGGTCGAGCGCTCTTTGTTGTCCGAGGCCCTGCGTCGGTATGGCGGCAATGCCACCGAGGCCGCGCGCGGACTAAAGCTGCCGCGCAAAACCTTTTACGACAAGTTGGCCAAATACGAGATTCGCCCCGAAGGATATCGCTAGGTCTGTGCGGAAAGCCACACAGATCGACCTTTGGCCTGTGTGGAAACCCGCCACCTGATTGCTGATTCTATAGTCACACCTGCTTTAACCATTTGGGACGAAAGCAAAATGCTGTCTTCACACTGATGTGAGTTTTCCCATTGAGCCAAGGATTGTGCTGGGGTCTGATCGCGGGGCGTGCCTGTGATTTGGGCATACATGAATACATCGTTTCAATTACTCGGGAGGAAACCCTAATGAAATTATTCACAGCTGCCGCCACCGCCGTGGCTCTATCCTTTACAGCTCAAGCCGCCAGCGCATCCTGCGAAGACGGTGAAGTTGTTATCAAATTCGCCCATGTCACCAACACGGACAAGCACCCCAAGGGGATCGCTGCCACATTGCTGGCTGAGCGTGTGAACGCCGAAATGAACGGCAAGGCCNNATGGAAGTTTACCCGAACTCCACACTTTATGATGACAACAAAGTTCTAGAAGCCATGCTGCAAGGCGACGTCCAACTGGCCGCTCCATCCTTGTCCAAGTTCGAAAAATTCACCAAAAAATTCCGTTTGTTTGACCTGCCATTCATGTTCTCAAGCATGGACGCTGTCGACACATTCCAAACCGGCGAAGCGGGCCAAGCGTTGCTTGATTCAATGCAAAACCGCGGCCTGCAAGGTTTGGCGTTTTGGCACAATGGTCTGAAACAACTGTCCGCCAACAAACCGCTGATCGTCCCAACAGACGCCAACGGTCTGAAATTCCGCGTGCAGTCATCGGATGTTTTGGTTGCTCAAATGGAAGCCATCGGCGGCTCGCCCCAGAAAATGGCCTTTGCCGAGGTCTACGGCAGTCTGCAACAAGGTGTTGTTGACGGTCAGGAAAACACGTGGTCCAACATTTTCGGCAAAAAATTCTTTGAGGTCCAGGACGGCATCACAGAAACCAACCACGGCATCGTTGATTACCTTGTTGTGACCAATGTTGACTGGCTGGAAAGCCTTGATGCTGACGTGCGTGACCAACTTTTGACGATCATAAAAGAAGTCACCGCAACACGGAACGCCGAAGCATTCGCCGTAAATGAGGCCGCGAGACAATCCATCATCGATGCGGGCGGCACCATCCGCACGCTGGATGCAGCCCAGCGTCAAGTTTGGGTTGATGCGATGATGCCTGTTTGGGACAAATTCGTTGGCGACGTTGGTCAAGATGCGATCGACGCGGCACAAGCCATCAACGGAAAAATGTAAGTTGATGACCTAAGATAGCGCGCGTGGCCCCGCCAAGAGGGCCGCGCGCATTTTGGTCTCGTTTCGGGCGCGACCTTGGACGATAGGGGGGATTGTGATGCCAGAGCATCCAAAATCAAGCAGCATTGACCGCATCGAGGAAACGCTGATCGCGACCATCCTCGGGATCATGACGTTGCTGACATTTGCAAATGTAATTGCGCGCTACGTTTTTAATTCTAACATTCTGTGGGCGCTAGAGCTCACTGTGTTTTTGTTCGGGTGGTTGGTGCTGCTTGGCGCGCCTTACGCGGTTAAAAAGGGCACCCATTTGGGGGTTGATGCGGTGATCAACATCTTGTCAAAACCGATGCGCCGTATCTTTGCGTTGATGGCTGTTGCCGTCTGTATTGTCTTTTCTTTTCTGTTGCTTAAGGGCGCATGGGATTACTGGGCCAACTTTGCCAATCTGCCCCGCACCGAAGGCCATTGGTTCCCGACAGGGTTTCAGGAAAAATTCCGCGGGCAGGGCTGGTTTGAAACCAATGACATCCCGCACCCTGTGTTTTTAAACTGGATGGCGGACGTGTTTAACGACGGCACGGCATACGAAAAACTGCCGCGCATGGTCCCTTATATGGTGCTGCCGATTTCAATGGCGCTGTTGTTGTTTCGCTTTGTCCAAGTCGCAATCGCGATCTGGAAAGGCGAGGTGGATTGCATCATCGCGAGCCACGAAGTCGAAGACGAACTCGCAGAAATGCGCCAATCAAATCAGGGGACCGCCCAATGACCGTCGCTTTGCTTTTCGCCATGGTGGTCGGTCTGATGATGATCGGCGTGCCAATCGCAGTGTCGCTGGGCATGAGCTCGGTCCTGTTCTTGTTGATCTTTTCAGACTCATCTCTGGCTTCTGTTGCCCAAACCCTGTTTTCCGCCTTTGAAGGCCACGCCACTTTGCTGGCGATCCCGTTTTTCATTCTGGCCTCGTCCTTTATGTCGACCGGCGGTGTGGCGGAACGCATCATCCGGTTTTCCATCGCATGTGTAGGCCATTTTCGCGGCGGTTTGGCGATTGCGGGCGTGTTTGCCTGTATGATGTTCGCGGCCCTGTCGGGGTCATCCCCCGCCACCGTTGTGGCCATCGGCTCGATCGTGATCGCTGCCATGACCAAGGCGGGTTATACTAAAGATTTCGCTGCAGGTGTGATCTGTAACGCGGGCACCTTGGGAATCCTGATCCCGCCCTCTATCGTGATGGTGGTTTACGCCGCAGCCGTCGAGGTTTCCGTTGGCCGGATGTTCCTTGCGGGCGTCATTCCGGGCATTTTGGCGGGGTTGATGCTGATGATCGCCATCTATGTGATGGCGCGGGTCAAGAACATGCCAGCCGGCGAATGGGCTGGATGGGGCGAAATCGCGCGAGCCTTTGGGGACGCGTTTTGGGGACTGATGCTGATCGTGATTATCATGGTCGGGATTTACGGTATTCCTGGTCTGACCCCGGCAATTTTCACGCCGACCGAAGCCGCTGCTGTGGCCTCAATCTATGCCTTCATCATCGCCAGCTTCGTGTACCGCGATATGGGGCCGCTGGCCGCGTGCGACGGGCAGGGGAAATCCAGCCTGTTAAATAAACCACAAGCCTTGTTGACGGCGATGTTCCACCACGACACCCAGCGCACATTGCTGGATGCGGGTAAGCTGACCATCACCTTGATGTTCGTGATCGCCAATGCGCTGATCCTGAAGCACGTGTTAACGGACGAGCAGATCCCGCAACAGGTCGCTAATGCGATGCTGTCGGCTGGATTTGGGCCTGTTATGTTTTTGGTCGTTGTGAACGTTATCTTGCTGATCGGGGGGCAATTCATGGAGCCCTCAGGCCTGTTGGTGATCGTTGCGCCATTGGTGTTTCCGATTGCCATGAAACTGGGGATCGACCCGATCCATTTGGGCATCATCATGGTGGTGAACATGGAAATAGGCATGATCACCCCGCCGGTTGGCTTGAACCTGTTTGTGACCTCTGGCGTGGCCGGAATGCCGATGATGCGGGTCGTAAAGGCGGCGCTGCCATTCCTGGCCGTTCTGTTCGTGTTCCTGATTATGATCACCTATATCCCGTGGATTTCAACAGTGTTGCCAAACGCAGTGATGGGGGTTCAGGAAATCACGAATTAGGGGGGTAATACCACATAAATATGGCTGTGAAACCTGTTGTTTCTGTTGTGATTATTGCTGAACCGAACGATTCTACTATTCCGGAATAGTAGAATCGTTCAGACGCGGAAATTGCACCACGTCTGAACGCCAAATTCACCACTTGGATTTAGCTGTTTTCGAGCGCCGTAATGATGCCGCTAAAGTCATCAGCCTTCAGCGATGCCCCACCAACAAGCGCGCCGTCCACATTGGGCACCGCAAAGATATCATCCGCATTGCTCGCCTTAACCGAGCCACCATAAAGCAAACGCACCGATTGACCGACGTCATCGCCGAACCGGTTTTCCAGCAACGCGCGGATCGCATCATGCACTTCGCCGATTTGCGCAAGCGTTGGCACCTTGCCCGTGCCGATGGCCCAGATTGGCTCATAGGCCACAACAAGGTTTTCAGCCGTGGAACCATCCGGGATCGAAGCCGTCAATTGCGCCGAGATTACATCCAAAGTATCGCCTGCCACGCGTTGATCGTCCGTTTCGCCACAGCAAACAACCACCACCAATCCAGCCCCCATGCCAGCTTTGGCCTTGCTGCGCACATCTGCGTCGCTTTCGTTGTGATCTTGACGGCGCTCGGAATGGCCGACCAACACATAACTGGCCCCCGCATCCGCCAACATTTCAGCAGAAATATCACCGGTGTAGGCGCCTGATGTGTTGGCGTGGCAATCCTGACCACCGGTCTTGATCACGCCATCGCCAATGCTCGCCGCCATCGCAGCAACCAAAGTCGCGGGCGGGCAGATCAGCACATCACAGGTCGGGGCGGGGTGTTTTTCGGCCAAGGCGTCGATTTCCAGCATCGAGCCAAGGGTTCCGTTCATCTTCCAGTTTCCGGCGGCTAATTTTTTACGCATGGTTCCATCCCTTTTGTTGGTTGGCAAAGACATGCCCTAAAATCGGGCGTTAAGGCAAGCGTGATGGGCCATGTGCGGCGATTATAACGCGCGCAGCGCCCGTTTTGCCCAATCCAATACCATTTCGGGGTCATCAATCGCATCGTCGGGCATGGTCCAGTAGCACATGGTTTTGCCGGTTTCAGCCCCAAATTGCGCCGCCCCTGCCGCCGCCATTTCCGCGGCAAATTCGTCGCGGGCCTTCAGGTAGAGCGTCGCGGATTGATCCAGAATCGCGAAAATCACCCCGTCGCAATAGATCGACAAGCCGCCCATCATTTTGCGACTGGTGATTGGGCCAAGTGGGGCAAACACCTCATGGGTAAACTCAATGTCATTTTCCGACAGGCTCATTTCGGGACTTTCTTAGTCTTGGCCCGCTTCACGGCAGCCTTTTGCGCCGGAATCATGGATTTACGCGCCCAAAACAACGCCTCTTCGGGGTCATCCATTGCGCTATCGGGCAAAGATACAAGGCCGGGAATGACCCGCATACCGCTTTTGGTTTCGTATTCAAACGGGGTTGCACCGGCCTCGGCATAATCTGCTGCCAAAGGCTTGTCGGCTTTCATATAAAGCGCATCGCCAAAGATCACCGCGAACATGGCGTCGTCAATATAGAGGCTGGTGCCGCCAAACATCCGCCCCGTGCGCACAGGTCCAAGGTCGGAAAATAAATCCAGCGCGTGGTTCAGGAATTCAGGGTCAGTCGCCACTTACTGTTCAGCGAATTTGATGGATTCACCACAACCGCAAGCCTCTGAAACATTGGGGTTTTTGAACTTGAAACCGCTTTCCAGCAGGCTGGTTTCATAGTCGATTTCAGTGCCGAACAGGAACATCTGCGCCATCGGGGCGATCATCACACGGGCACCGGAATCTTCAACAACTTCGTCCAGCGGATCAACCTCGGTGACGAAATCCATGGTGTATTCCATCCCCGCACAGCCGCCCTTTTTGACGCCAATACGCAAGCCCTGATGACCGTCTTTGGCCATAAGACTTGAGATCTGTTTGATCGCTTTCGGGGTCATGCTGACCGCCTGTTTGCCGGGGATGCCGAACATAGTATGTCTCCTGTTTGCCCCTTACATATAGGGGAGCTGGCATATGATCTCAAGCATCAGGTGTATTAAACCTGTGCAGCAGCCTTACACATATTGGTCAACTTGATGCGGGTTTGTTCCAATGTCAGATGGCCCAGACCACAATCGGGTGCTGCCATTAGGCGTTCAGCCGGCAGAACCGTCAGAACCTCGCGCATGCGGGCGACAATTTGATCCACCGCTTCGATCTGGCTAACGGCAATGTCGACAAACCCGACAATGGCCGTGGTTTTTGTAAATTTTTCGAAAAGGGACAGGTCAGATTGACAATGACAGTCTTCAATCGAAAGCGCGTCAATCTTGCCGTCCAGCGCGGTGACCAGCTGATGATAAACGTTGTGATCGGCCTTTGGATAGTCCGGCTCGTCAATGTGGTTGGGATAGCCGCAACACATGTGGGCGGTGCGCACAACGTGGTCGGGCATGCCGTGGAACACGCGTTCCAACGCCTCGACGCCAAACGCCATTGCATCATCGGGTTTGCGCGCAAACAGTGGCTCGTCCACTTGGATATGGAGGCAACCGGCATCCGCCAAGGCCAGTACCTCACGGTTCAGTGCGTCCGCCAGATCAAAGGCCAGGGATTTGTCATCGTTGTAAAAACAGTCCGCGACCGTGCCAATAATGGTCATCGGGCCGGGGATGGTGATTTTGACGGGGCGTTCGGTAAAGCCTTGTGCTTGTTTATAATCACGCGGGAGCACGGATTGCCCGGCGCTGATTTTGCTGCGCACAGCCGGCAGATCAGATTCATACGCGCCATTGCGCAGCACCCGCCGCTCAAGGGTTTTGAAATCAAAGCCCCCCATATAGCGACATTGGTAATGCACATAGTTTTCGCGCCGTTGTTCGCCATCGGTGGGAATGTCGATGCCGCAATCCACTTGGGTCTGGACCGCCTCTTGGGTGGCGCGGGCAAACAGTGGTTCGTGTTTGGGATCATCTGACCAATTGTCGATCACATCGGAATTGTAATCCGCATCCGTCGGGACCACCTTGAACCAATCCTTGATCGGTACGTAATCCGGCTTGGGAAAGGCACCGATGCAGGTGGTTTTGATGGGCATAATACTGATCCTTTGACTGTCGTTAACGCAAAGGTAGGCAAGGCAAATTCGACGCGCAATGCTGAACACGACATAAATGTCGCGCAATCAGCAATTTACATAAAGCCGAGTTCCAAACGCGCCTCGTCAGACATCATGTCCATGCCCCATTGCGGTTCCCAAACCAACTGCACGTCGACGGTTTTCACACCGGGCAGGGGTTCAATCGCATCCGCCACCCAGCCGGGCATTTCGCCAGCCACAGGGCAACCAGGGGCCGTCAAAGACATCAACACCAGCACATCGCCAGCCTCGGACACGTCAATCGTGTAAATCAGGCCCAGATCATAGATATTCACCGGCACTTCGGGGTCATACACCGAACGGCATGCCTCAACGATGGGTTCATACAGCGCATGATCCGTGCTGGATGGTTTGATCAGGGGCGTGCCCTCAAGAGGGGCTTCGGGAGTGGCGGTCATGTTGTCCTCGCGCGATTACTTGACTGAATATATAAGGATTGATGTCGCCAGCGTCCAGAGCCGAAAACGCCGCAGCTTCAAAAACCGGAATGTGCGGCTGAATTGCCAAATTCCCATGGCGCCGCCTGCATATTATGGGCTGGACCATCCGGGTGATTTACTTAGAATTGCGGCCAAGGCGCAATCAGTTGCGCCAACAGTTGCGCCAAGTGTTAACGGAGGGATCTGCGTGATGACTGAATTCGCTGACAAGCACTGCGAGCCCTGCACGGGCAGTATTGACGCCATGAGCGCCGAGGCGGCCAGCGCCTTGATGGATCAGTTGCATGAGGACTGGTTACTGGCGGATTCGGGGGCGGCATTGGTGCGACGATTGGAGTTCAAGGGCTTTGCCAAAGCGGTCTATCACGCCAATCTGGCTGCGTTCTTGGGCGACCAAGAGGGGCATCATCCGGATGTTCGCTTTGGTTGGGGTTATTGCGAGGTTGAATTTACCACCCATGATGCGGGCGGGTTGTCGCAAAACGATTTCATCTGCGCGGCCAAGTTTGACCGGATGGTCGCTAAGGGCTGATATTTCGGCCATTTTGTGAGACCAGACAGGCGAAATAAAAATGAGAAAATCGGCTAAGCCGCCGTTTCTGAAAAATGCAGCTAACGACAGCTTCGAGCCCACTTTACCAGATGCTGCGACGCAGCTAACGTGCGCTCATGATCAACCTTGCCGATACCAATGCCCGCATACTCGAACCCGTACCGGAGTTGGATTACTTCGACACTCAGAGTGTCCAGTTGTGTCGTGAAATTACTCCTCTTGCGGCTTGGAATTTCATTATGGAAGACCCTAAACCTATTTTGAAACTGGCGTTTTGGGTACGTGACGTAGTTTCAGGCATGTTTAGTGTGAAGCCAATCAAGGGCTTCAGTGGTAATGCGGTGCAGGTCGTAACCGTCGGGGACCACTTAGATTTTTTCTTGGTAGAGTATTCTGATGAGAAATCGTTGGTTCTGACCGCGCGAGACCGTCATCTCGATGTCATGACCTGTATTTCGACTAACGGTCCCATTGTCACAATCACATCATCAGTTCGGGCGCACAATTTTTTCGGGCATGCGTACATGATACCTGTTAGCGTCGCTCATAGGTGGATTGTTCGTGGCGACCTCAAGCGCTTGCAACGCGGTGTGACCAAATAGTCGAGCGGCAGCAAAGTCCGCAGAGCTGCCCTTGAATGCCTTTACGAAATGAAATTGCCTGCCCATTTCTGAAAAGATACGCAAGCCGAGCGAGCGACGGACCGCCGGGTTAGCGACGACCTATCAATTCGGCACTTTATCTCTGCCACGTCTTTCCACTCTCACCAGTCATTGCACACCCCACAAATCGCCAACCCGATGGGGCGGGCCGGCGATCACTCGGCGGCTTCGCCTTGATTCCGAGCCATGCCAGTGTTCCTTAGTAAGCGCCGCTCTGTCTGCCAATCGAAGCGTGCCCTTTGCAATTCCCCCCAGCTTGGCATATGGCGACGCCATGACACAATTTTCCTTTGATCTGGCCGCGACAGACGGCAAGGCCCGCACCGGTGCAATCTCCACCCCGCGTGGTGAAATCCGCACGCCCGCTTTTATGCCGGTTGGCACTGCGGCGACAGTTAAGGCGATGATGCCCGAAAGCGTGCGCGCCACGGGGGCCGACATCCTGCTTGGCAACACCTATCACCTGATGCTGCGCCCCACGGCCGAGCGGATTGCCAACCTTGGCGGTCTTCACAAATTCATGAACTGGGATCGTCCCATTCTAACGGATTCCGGCGGGTTTCAGGTGATGAGCCTGTCTGATCTGCGCAAAATGTCGGAAAACGGCGTGACGTTCAAATCGCATATCGACGGCAGCGAACATGAGATCACGCCCGAACGCTCTATGGAAATCCAACGCCTGCTGGGCAGCGACATTGTTATGTGTTTTGACGAATGCACCCCGCATCCGGCGGCGCAAGACGTGGCGCTGAAATCCATGCAGATGTCGATGCGATGGGCGCAACGCTCGCGGGATGCTTTTGGCGACAGGCCCGGTCACGCACTGTTCGGCATCCAGCAAGGCAGTGTGTTCAAGGATCAGCGCGAGGAAAGCGCCGAAGCGCTGAAAGCCATCGGGTTTGAAGGCTATGCGGTTGGTGGACTGGCCGTGGGCGAGGGGCAGGAAGTCATGTTTGACGTTTTGGATTACGCCCCCGATATGCTGCCCACCGACAAACCCCGCTATCTAATGGGCGTCGGCAAGCCAGATGATCTGGTTGGCGGTGTGAAACGTGGCATTGATATGTTTGACTGTGTGCTGCCCAGCCGCTCTGGCCGCACAGGGCAGATTTTCACCCGCAATGGTGTGCTGAATATCAAAAATGCCCGTCACCGCGATGATCCGCGCCCCTTGGACGAATCCTGCACATGCCCGACTTGCCAAGGCTATTCGCGCGCCTATCTGCACCATGTCTTCAAGTCCCAAGAGATCATCGCATCAATGCTGATGACATGGCACAATTTGCATTACTATCAGGAATTGATGGCTGGCATGCGGGCCGCGATCGCCGCCAAAGAATTTGCGAAGTTCGAGATCGAATTCCACGCACAACGCGCGCAGGGTGATATTGAACCAATTTAGCCATTTTGCACAAAATCACCCCTGAAATGTACGAAATTCACCCTTATTTCACGATTTCAACGCTTTTTAATGATAAAACCCAATTGTTCGCTTGCCCCTCCCGTCACAGAAAGGCACATTGCCCCAAAATCTGTATGGCAGGTCAATGGTTGAAAACACGGCGGGGCACCCCCACGTCTATTGACCAAAGACTGGAGACAGGCAGGCTGCCTATATAATCAGGGGCTTGTGGTTGTCGGCCACATAACTAGGATAAAAAATGACCGAGCATTTAAGCACATCTTACCCCGTCCTACCTCTGCGCGATATCGTGGTGTTTCCGCATATGATCGTGCCGCTGTTTGTAGGACGCGAAAAATCCGTCAAAGCGCTGGAAGAGGTGATGGTGGACGACAAGCAAATCCTGCTGTCGAGCCAAGTTGATCCATCGCAAGACGACCCGGAATCAGACGGTATCTATAATGTCGGCGTGTTGGCCAATGTGCTGCAACTGCTGAAATTGCCCGATGGCACCGTCAAGGTGCTGGTTGAGGGGCGCATGCGCGTCAAGATCACCGACTATATTGAAAATGAACACTACTTTGAAGCCCGCGCTGTGGCGCTGGAAGAAACGCTTGGTGATGAAGATACCGTCGAGGCGCTGGTGCGCTCGGTCGGGAGCGAGTTTGAGCGTTACGCCAAGATCAAAAAGAACGTCCCAGAGGAGGCATTGTCTGCCGTGGCCGACGCGGTCGAGAGCGACAAGCTGTCTGATCTGGTGGCGGGCCATCTGGGCATCGAGGTTGAACAAAAGCAAGAGTTGTTGGAAACCCTGTCTGTGGCAGATCGGCTTGAAAAAATCTATGGCTTGATGCAGGGTGAAATGTCCGTGCTTAAGGTCGAGAAAAAGATCAAGACCCGCGTCAAAAGCCAGATGGAGCGTACACAGCGCGAATATTATCTGAACGAGCAAATGAAGGCGATCCAAAAGGAACTTGGCGATGGCGAAGAGGGCCAAAACGAAGTTGCCGAGTTGGAAGCCCGCATCGCCGAAACCAAGCTGAGCAAAGAGGCGCTGGAAAAAGCCAACGCCGAGATGAAAAAACTAAAGAATATGTCCCCCATGTCAGCTGAAGCCACGGTTGTGCGCAATTATCTGGACTGGATGCTGAGCATCCCGTGGGGCAAGCGTAGCCGGGTGAAAAAGGATCTGAATGCGGCGCAAAAGGTGCTGGATGATGATCACTACGGTCTGGAAAAAGTCAAAGAACGTATCGTCGAATATCTGGCCGTTGGTCAACGCTCGCGCAAACTGAAGGGCCCGATCCTGTGTTTGGTCGGCCCGCCCGGTGTGGGTAAAACCAGCCTTGGTAAATCTGTGGCTCGCGCCACGGGACGCGAATTTATTCGCATCTCGCTGGGTGGGGTACGTGACGAGTCCGAAATTCGTGGCCACCGTCGCACCTATATCGGCTCCATGCCCGGCAAGATCATTCAGGCACTGAAAAAGGCAAAAACCACCAACCCGCTGATCTTACTCGATGAAATCGACAAGATGGGTCAGGATTTCCGCGGCGATCCAGCCTCGGCGATGCTTGAGGTATTGGATCCTGAACAAAACAGCAGCTTTACGGACCATTATCTGGAGGTCGAATATGACCTGTCAGACGTGATGTTCCTGACCACGGCCAACAGCTATAACATGCCAGGCCCATTGCTGGACCGGATGGAAATCATACCGCTGTCGGGCTACACCGAGGACGAGAAAAGTGAGATCGCCAAGCAGCATTTGATCGACAAACAGGTCAAAAATCACGGGTTGAAAAAAGGTGAATTCGCGCTGAAAGACAAGGCGTTGAAAGAGATCATTCGCACCTACACCCGCGAGGCTGGCGTGCGTAATCTGGAACGCGAAATCGCAAAATTGGCCCGTAAAGCTGTGACCAAAATCGTGCGGGATGAGGAAAAGGAAGTCGTCATTACAACGAAAAACCTTGAGGATTATCTGGGGGTTAAACGGTTCCGCTACGGGTTGGCCGAGGAAAAGGACCACGTGGGTGTGGTCACTGGACTGGCGTGGACGTCGGTGGGCGGTGAACTGCTGTCGATCGAGGCGCTGAAACTGCCAGGCAAGGGCCGGATGAAGACCACCGGCAAGCTGGGCGACGTGATGAAGGAAAGCATTGATGCGGCAAGTTCGTTCGTGCGTTCAATCAGCCCGCAAATCGGCATCAAGCCACCGCAGTTTGAGAAAATCGACATCCACGTCCACGTCCCGGAAGGCGCGACGCCCAAAGATGGGCCAAGTGCTGGTGTCGGAATGGTGACCTCGATCGTTTCTGTTCTGACCGGGATCGCCGTGAAGAAGGACATCGCCATGACCGGCGAGGTCACGCTGCGCGGTAACGTCCTGCCCATCGGTGGTTTGAAGGAAAAACTGCTGGCGGCATTGCGCGGGGGCATCAAGACTGTGTTGATCCCGGCCGAGAACGAAAAAGATTTGGTCGAAATTCCTGATAATGTGAAGGAGGGGCTGACAATCATCCCCGTGTCACATGTGTCCGAAGTGATCAAACATGCCTTGGTGTCAGAACCCGTCGCGGTTGAGTGGGACGAGGCCGCAGAGGAAGCGGCTGCGGCCAAGGCTGCCCTGGCCAACAAAGCAGGGGATGCAGGCGCAACAGCGCATTGATCTTTGACGAATGGTTTTGAAAGGGCGCCTTTGCGGGCGCCCTTTTTGCATTATAGGTACATGTTCACCTAGATTGCGTTCAATGCTGGTGCAATTATCCTTTTAGAGCTATGTTGTTTCCAAACTAGAAACAAAAAAGGCGATCAATGCTATGGCGACTACACCAAAGAAAACCACCACCACTGTTAAGAAAAAGGCACCGGTAAAGCGCACAGCCGTGAAAGCCGTAAAGGCACCAAAACCAGCGGTTTCCGTAGCTGCTGTTGCTGAGGATGTGCCGACATTGCGCAAAAAAGAGCTGATCGACCGAGTCGTTGCACGTTCTGGCATCAAAAAGAAAGACGCCAAACCAACTGTCGAAGCGATGTTGGCGGTTCTGGGCGAGGCCTTGGGCAATGGCGAAGAGTTGAATCTGCACCCATTTGGCAAAATGAAAGTCACACGCGTGATCGACAAACCAAACGCCACCGTTATGGTCACCAAGGTGCGCCGTCAAAAGGCCGCTGCGGGCGGTATGGTCGTCAAAATGGACGCAAAATCCTGATCAAATCCGGTCGGATGTCATAAAAATCATAGCGCGCCCCGAAAGAGGCGCGTTTTTGTGTGAAAGGGGCTTGCGCACCCCAACCAAGTCGCGCTAAACCGCGCCACAGATCGGGTGATTAGCTCAGTTGGTAGAGCGCTTCGTTTACACCGAAGATGTCGGGAGTTCGAGCCTCTCATCACCCACCATTCCCCCTATTTTATGTGAGCAGGCTATGGCCGACAAATACCCCGAAATTTTTGTATTGCGTCACGGCCAAACTGAATGGAATCGCGAAGGGCGCTATCAGGGCAGCCTGAATTCGCCGCTGACCGATTTGGGAAAACGTCATGCCCGTGCGCAGGGCGAAATATTGCAGACTAAGGGTAACCGTGCCCTGCCTGTGTTCAGCAGTCCACAGGGGCGCACATGCCAGACGGCGGGTATTGTGGCTGAAATTCTGGGCTGCGACTATCAAACTGACGACAGATTGGTCGAACTAAGGTTGGGCGCATGGGAAGGCCTTTACGAGCATGAGATCAAGGCGGGCTGGCCAAAGGTCTTTGCACAGCGCGACGGGGGCGTTGGCTGGTACTTTGCGAACCCAACCGGCGAGACTTATGCTGATCTTTCCGCGCGTTGCAGCGCGTTTTTAGACGGTTTGACGGGGCCGACGGTCATTGTCACCCACGGGGTCACGTCGCATATTTTGCGCGGGCTGTGGTTGGGGCTGGACTTGGCGGGCAGTGCGGCGTTAACGGGCGGGCAGGGCTGTGTTTATCACCTGCGCGGCGGTCAACAAATCAAGCTGGGCGATTAATCTTACAGGCAGCCAAAACTATTTTGCGAAAAGCTGTCGGAACCGCTTGACGCCTATCGCCCGTAGCCCTAGAACGCCCAAACAGATTGTTGATAAGATGATTTGTTAAAGTGCGCGGTTGTAGCTCAGTNNGCCTGTCACGCCGGGGGTCGCGGGTTCGAGTCCCGTCAACCGCGCCACTTATCCCCCAACCCCCAGAACAGATGTGAAACTTTATATGGCATGGCTTGACAAAATCCCGACGCAGACGCTGGTGATCGCAGCGATTTTTCTGGGACTTTCGCCGTTTGTACCGGAACCGCATCTTTGGCAAAAGTTAAAGATGTTGGCTGCAGGCGAGTTGAGCGCGCCAATTGATATGTTTGATATGTTGTTCCACAGCGCACCCGCGCTGTTGTTGATCGCTAAACTCGCGCGCAACAGCAAACGGGCAGAGGACGAATAGAGTATGTGGTCCTTGTTGGAACAATTGCCGTTGTCTTTTGCTGTGATTGCCGCCGCCACATTGGGCTTGGCGCCGTTCTTGCCTGAGCCGCATATCTGGGAAAAACTCAAAATGATCAAAGCGGGCACTTTAAGGCGCCCGATTGATGTGTTTGATTTCCTGCTGCATGCCGCCCCGTTTGTGGTGCTGGTGGCGAAATTGGTGCAGATTGCAATCGGTTGAAGCCGAGACAAATATTTTGAAAATATTTGGCAAAACCCTTTGAAAGGGTTTTATTGCGCCAAGGCCGCCAACACCCGCGCCCAGCTGCGGGTGCCTTTGTGAAAACTCTCCATGTCGTATTTTTCATTCGGTGAATGGATCGCGTCATCATCCTTGCCAAAGCCGATCAACATGGCGTCCATGCCTAAAATCTCTTTGAAAAAACCGGCAATCGGGATCGACCCACCACAGCCGCCATAGGCCCCAGGCTGCGGCCACTCGTCGGACAATGCCAGGCGGGATTTTTCAAACACCGGGTTTGTCGTCGCCATTTGTGAGGCCGACGCGCCGCGATGTGCAGTGAAATCAACCGAGAAGTCATCAGGCAGGTTGGCATTGATATAGGCTTCAAAAGCCGCGTGGATTTTGTCAGGGTCTTGTTGCCCAACCAGACGAAAGCTGAGTTTGGCATGGGCCTCGGCGGGCAGCACGGTTTTGAACCCATCCCCTGTGTATCCGCCCCAAATCCCGTTGATTTCGCACGTCGGGCGGGACCAGATCATTTCAAGCGGTGTGCGCCCGTCTTCGCCTGCGGGGACCGACAGGCCCACATCCCCAAGGAAGCTGGCGTGATCAAAGGCCAGATTTTGCCATTGGCTGCGAATCTCGTCCGACAGCTCTGGCACGTCATCGTAAAATCCCGCAAGTGTGATGCGACCCGTGTCATCATGTAGCCCTGCGATCAAGCTGGACAGCACATGGATCGGATTGCCCGCCAGCCCGCCATACATCCCCGAATGCAAATCCCGCGAGGCGCCACGCAGGCTGAATTCTTCAGTCAACATGCCACGCAATTGTGTGGTGATGGCCGGCACCGTGCTTTGAAACAACCCTGTGTCGCAGATCAGGGCCACGTCAGCCGTAAGTTCTTGTGCGTTTTCCTCCATGAAAGGCACCAGCGATGGAGACCCCGATTCCTCTTCGCCTTCAAAGAAGATTGAGACCTTGATCGGCAGGCTGCCGTGCACCTGCACCCAAGCACGACATGCCTCAACAAAGGTCATCAATTGGCCCTTATCATCAGACGCGCCGCGCCCGCGAATGACCATGCCCTTGTCGGTGTTTTCCAAGGCGGGCTCAAAAGGTGGTATGTCCCATAAATCAAGTGGATCAACGGGTTGAACGTCATAGTGACCGTAGAACATCACATGGGTGCCAGTGCCTTGTGCGTGGGCCATGACCATCGGGTGGCCTGGCGTTGGTCGCTTGCTGGCGTCAAAGCCGATGGATTTTAAATCTTCAACCAACCAATCCGCGGCACGGTCGCAATCCGCCACAAAGGCCGGATCGGTCGAGATGGACGGGATGCGCAACAGATCCAACAGTCTATCCGTGGCTTGAGGCAGGTTTTCGTCGATTTTCGCGAGGACAGCGTCGAGTGTCATTTGGGGGCTCCGGTGGTTTGAACTTAGCCGAGCCTATCAGGCGTTGGCGGCTTGTCTATGGGGTCTGGTCAGATGTTACGATGCACGGTAAGATTTTGCCGACATAGGGGAGAAAATGATGAAGGTAGTTTTGCAAGCGGCGGCCGTTATGGCCGTGAGTGTCACCGCGGCGTTGGCGGCGGGCGACGTGTTGGATGGCAAATCGGCAAAGAAAATGCTGTTTTCGCACAAAGGATCTGAATTTGTGATCCAATCCCAGGACTTTATGACGGATGCCGATCAGACAACGCTGAATGCAATGGCTGGCATGAAAGAGTTCAAGTCGGTGTTTTACTACGGCGCGATAGCGGCTGCACCCAAACATGGTTTGGCCCATAAGGCGACAGTGGCGACGTCAAATCACCACAGTATCGAGGCCGCCGAGCAGGCGGCCCTTGCGGAATGTAACGGGCTGCGCGGGGGCGGGGCGAAATGCCTTGTGGTGGCGCAAATCCTGCCCAAGAAATTCAGCCTGCAATCGTTTCATTTGTCGGCCAGCGCAACAGCGGCGTTCAAGAAAACCTACCTGCGCGGCAAAGGCCCAAAGGCCTTGGCCATCTCACCCCGTCAAGGCAGCTTTGCAGTGTCCAAAGGTGACACCGCGGCCACAACTGCCCTTGAGGCCTGTGCTGCGGACGGGGCCAAAGACTGCCAAATCGTCATTCAGGACTGAAATTGGCAACAGCGGCATTTTGTAACCTATTCGCAAGCCCGTCCGCCAGATAACATGGACCAATGACGGGCCAGCGGTGATTCTGCGCCGCTGACATCAAGGAGTTGGACATTGGACTACACTGCCAAATTGGACGAGAAGCTGCAAAGCCTGCATGACGAGGGGCGTTACCGCACGTTCATTGATATCGAACGTCGCAAAGGCGCGTTCCCGCATGCGATCTGGCGGCGTCCAGACGGGCAAGAACAACCGATCACCGTTTGGTGCGGCAACGATTATTTGGGCATGGGCCAGCATCCACATGTGCTCGAGGCGATGCATGAGGCGTTGAATGCCACGGGGGCTGGGTCTGGCGGCACGCGCAATATTTCCGGCACCACAGTTTACCACAAACAGCTTGAGGCCGAACTGGCCAGCCTGCACCAAAAAGAGGCCGCACTGGTTTTTACCTCGGCCTATATCGCCAATGATGCGACGCTTTCGACCCTGCCGCGCTTGTTCCCGGGGCTGGCGATCTTGTCGGATGAATCGAACCATGCCTCGATGATCCAAGGTATTCGCAACGGGCGTTGCGACAAGAAAATCTGGCGTCACAATGATGTGGCGCATCTGCGTGAATTGCTGGAAGAACTTGATCCGGACCAGCCTCGCGTGATTGCTTTTGAATCGATCTATTCCATGGACGGCGATTTCGGCCCGATTGAGGAAATCCTTGATCTGGCGGATGAATTCAATGCGCTGACCTATATTGACGAGGTCCATGCCGTGGGCATGTACGGCGCGCATGGGGCAGGGGTTGCGGAACGTGACGGGTTGATGGGACGCATTGATATCATCAACGGCACCCTTGGCAAAGCTTACGGCGTGATGGGTGGCTATATCGCCACCTCCGCCAAAATGGCTGATGCGATCCGCTCTTTCGCGCCTGGTTTTATTTTCACCACCAGCCTGCCGCCTGCGGTCGCGGCGGGGGCGGCGGCCTCAATAAAACATCTGAAGAATGACCCACATTTACGCGCTTTACAGCAAACCCAAGCCCAAACCCTAAAGGATCGTCTTTTGGCGCTTGGCCTGCCGATCATTGACCATGGCACTCACATCGTTCCGGTGCATGTCGGCGATCCGGTGAAATGTAAAATGCTGTCTGATCGTTTGTTAAATGACTACGGCATTTACGTCCAGCCGATCAATTTCCCCACCGTGCCACGCGGCACCGAACGGTTGCGGTTTACGCCATCCCCCGTGCATGGGCCGGACGAGATGGACAAACTGGTCAGCGCACTGGATGACCTATGGTCGCAATGTGCGCTGAATCGCGCCGAGTTAACCGGCTAGGCGACTGAAAACGTGCAAAATTGGTTGTCCTATGCTATGGATTCGTCAATAGGTTGGCGCAGATCGAATCGTCAACCGATTTGGGGATGATCTAAAGGTAGTGGAGCAGAGTGTATGATCAGGCGTTTTTTATCGTCTAAAGAGGTTAAAGCCGAAGCGCCCAGCGGCTTTGATGCCTACGATCTGCGACTTGGTGATGTGATGCGCGGTGAACGCGCCACGCTTGGTAAATCCCTGCTGGATGTTCAACGTGAACTGAAAATCAAAGCCTCTTTCATCGCAGCCATTGAAAACGCCGATCCTAATGCGTTTGATTCCCCCAGCTTTATTGCCGGCTATGTGCGCTCTTATGCGCGCTATCTGGCATTGGATCCGGAATGGGCTTTTCAGAAATTCTGTACCGAAAGCGATTACCAAACCGCGCATGGCATGTCCTCCGAGGCCTCTATCGCTTCGATGCACACCGCCAAACCCGGCCCACAAGAACGCCGTGACCCATTGTCTGATCCGAACGCCGCCTTCGTGCCACAACGCGACGCCTTGTTCGCTCATATTGAACCCGGTGCCATCGGCTCGGTTTTGGTGTTGGTCGCGCTGATCGGCGGTATTGGCTATGGTGGTTGGTCCGTTTTGCAAGAAGTACAGCGGGTGCAATTTGCACCGGTTGAGCAATCCCCTGTCGCGGCAACCACGGTTGATCCATTGGCGGTCAATGAAGATGTGGTCGCTTCGGTTGGTGAAACCTCGGGCTTTGTTGCGCCGACACCGGATGCGCTGGACAGGTTGTATCGCCCACAAGCCTTGGAAGTGCCCGTGATGGTGGCCCGCGATGGCCCGATCGCCGCGTTGAACCCACAAAGTTTTGGCACCTTGGCGCCAGAAGAAAACTTGAACGGCGCCGATCTGCGCCGTGTGATGGCGGGGCTGGATACGCCTTCCGAGACAACCGATACGCCCTTGGCGGCCGATCCAACCTTGATCAAAGTCACCGAGGATGGGGTGCCAGAAGTGTCTATATTTGCTGTGAAATCTGCTTGGGTGCGCGTCAGCTCAGTGGATGGCACGGTGATTTTTGAATCGGTTATGGAAAAGGGCAACAAATACGTATTGCCCAAAACCGAAGAGCCACCGACCCTGCGTACCGGCAATGCCGGTGGGGTCTATTTCGCTGTGAACGGTAAAACCTACGGCCCCGCAGGCGTTGGCGCGTCGATCGCCAGCAAGGTCGCCTTGGGCGAAGCCGAAATCATGGAAAACTATCAGTTGGCCGACCTGACGGCGAGCGAAGAACTGGCCAAAGTGGTTGCCGAACTTTCGGTTGATGCGCCGATCAACGACTAGCGACATGCTTAGCCGTTGCCACTGCGCACATTGGTGATTATCTAATCCCTGAACACAATTGAAATGGCTCAAATGGGCTGCCTCAAAAAGGTTGATCAATGACGCATAATCCGATCCGTCCGTGGCGCGATATCGAGCGCCGTAAATCGCGTGTAATCCATGTGGGCAAAGTGCCAATCGGCGGTGATTCCCCGATTGCGGTGCAGACTATGACCAACACGCTGACGTCGGACGCGGCGGCAACCATCAAACAGGTTCAAGCCTGTGCTGAAGCGGGCGCCGATATCGTGCGGGTCTCTGTGCCGGATGTCGAATCCTCGGCCGCGTTGAAGGAAATCGTCGCCGAAAGCACCGTGCCAATCGTCGCCGACATCCATTTCCACTATAAACGCGCCATCGAGGCCGCCGAGGCGGGCGCAGCCTGTCTGCGCATTAACCCCGGTAACATTGGCAAGCCCGAGCGGGTGCGCGATGTGATCAAAGCCGCGCGTGATCATGGTTGCTCGATCCGCATTGGGGTCAACGCGGGTTCACTGGAAAAGCACCTGCTGGACAAATACGGCGAGCCCTGTCCCGACGCGATGGTTGAAAGCGGGCTGGAACACATCCGCATCCTGCAAGACAATGATTTCCACGAGTTTAAAATCTCGGTCAAAGCGTCAGATGTGTTCATGACGGCCGCCGCCTATCAACAACTGGCCGACGCCACCGATGCGCCAATCCATTTGGGCGTCACCGAGGCGGGTGGTCTGGTGTCCGGCACCATAAAATCGGCGATCGGTCTGGGCAACCTGTTGTGGAGCGGCATTGGCGATACCATCCGCGTGTCCCTGTCAGCGGACCCTGTGGAAGAAGTCAAAGTTGGCTTTGAAATCTTGAAATCACTGGGGCTGCGGCATCGCGGCGTAAATATCATTTCCTGTCCCAGCTGCGCGCGCCAAGGGTTTGATGTGATCAAAACAGTCGAGACGCTGGAAAAACGTCTGGAACATATCAAAACTCCGATGAGTTTGAGCATCATCGGCTGTGTGGTGAATGGCCCGGGCGAGGCCTTGATGACCGATGTTGGGTTCACCGGTGGCGGTGCGGGCAGCGGCATGGTCTATCTGGCCGGCGCGCAGAGCCATAAGTTGTCCAATGACGAGATGATCGAGCATATCATCGGTCAGGTCGAGGAGCGCGCCAAGATCATTGACGCCGAGATCGCAACTCAAGAGGCCGCCGAAGGCTGAAATTTCCGGAAATCCTAACACATCATTAGGGTGTTGATCCTATCCTTTGCACTCCCCCAAGTATGAGGTGCCGGACAGGATGCAAAACATAACACTAACCGGCGGAGCTGCGCGGGGAGTCGACGTAAACACCGACCATTTTGGTGTGAATGCGACCTTCAATTACCACCCGCTTTCGGCTTTTATAAACTCATCACAAGATATGGACTTAACCACGACGCGTTATCCCGGTGGCTCGGAAACCGAATTGTATTTTGATTTCACCGACCCAAACCGCGATTTCGTCGTGCATGCCCGTGGCAACCGCACGAACGATGCCGGTGAGGTCGGGTTCTACCTGATTGCGATGGATCGGTTTTTGGCCCATTGCGTTGCGGCGGATATTCGGCCGACGATCGTTGTGCCTATGACCCAGTTGATCGGGGCGGACCGTGGCTTTGATGTGGCCCAAACCCAGGCGTTGAAGGGCTTTGTCACATCGGTTCTGACCCAGATGGGGGCGGTTGGCGTGGCCGCGTTTGAATTGGGCAATGAATATCAGACTCAGTTTGCGACTGCGCCGCATTTCAATTCCTCGGCTGAATACGGCGATGTTGCCAGTGCTGCGGCCTTGATCATCCAACAGACCATCGACGAATTTGTCACCGCAAACGGCTATGATACGGGTTTTGTAGAGCCTTCCATCGAGGTGCAAATCTGGGGCTATGCCACCAACCCTGCCATTGATTTGGAGGCACGCAATGCCGCCGTTTTGGCCGAATTTGATGCGGATGAACTGGCCGCCGTCGACGGGGTTGTCAGCCATTACTACTTTAACGAGGCGCTCTATGGGCTAGACGCCATCGACAGTTCCATCGCCGATATTGCCACCATGATGGCGCTTTGGCAGACCAACACAAATCAGGATTTGACCTACGCGATCACCGAATGGAACGTGAGTTTTCTAAGCGAAAACTACACTGGCATGCGCCAAGTCGCACCTGTTTTGGAAATGTTTTCCAGTTTTGTCGCCAGCGGCATCGACGCGATGGATTTTTGGTCGATGCAGTATCATAACACCTCGCTTGCCAGCCCGACCAATCAGCTCACCTTGATTGGTGATTTTCTTGAACTGCTTGAGGAGATGAGCCAAGGCATGGTGGTTTTTGACGTTGGAGCGACAGGGGCGAACTACGATGTACATGCCTTTAGTGATGGCGCACGCGCGGTGGTTTTCATCTCGGCGCTGACTTACGGTGACAATCAGGCGTTTGATCTGGGTTTTGGTGCCGTCTTTGCGCAAATAGACGGCGTGACGGCGACAGTATTAGGCTATGGCGGGGCGGATATTGATGGTCACTACCGCGACAATGCCTCCGATAATGTCGGGCGGATCTGGCATGATTATGACGAGCCTGACGCGGAACTCACCTCAACCAACTATACGCTTGGTAACTACATGGACGGAGATGTGGCGTTCCTGCTGGACAGCTATGAGGTCATGATGCTCGAGTTTGATTTGAGCAGTCTGAGTGCAATCAATGGCACCAACGCGGCTGACACCATAAGCGGCACCCATTATGCAGAGATCATCAATGGGCTGGACCAAGCTGACACCATTCATGGGGATGGGGGCGATGACACCATTAATGGCGGCGCGGGTGCAGACGTCATTTGGGGCGATCAGGGCGATGATGTGATCAATGGCAATGCGGCGGCGGACACTCTGAGGGGCGGGGCGGGGCATGACAGTCTTTATGGTGGCGGTGGGATCGACAAATTGATTGGCAGCACGGGCGATGATTTTTTGAACGGCGGCGATCACAATGACAAACTGTACGGTCAAAACGGTGCGGACACCTTGAATGGGGCGGCGGGGCATGACCGGCTTTTGGGCGGGGCTGGAAATGACATCCTTAGGGGAGGTTATGGCAATGACGTTTTGAACGGGCAGGACGGCAATGATGACCTAAAGGGGCAGGCGGGGTCCGATACCCTGAACGGCGGCAATGGCAACGACCGTTTGCGCGGTGGCGACGGGGCCGACCTTTTGACGGGTGGGGCGGGGCGTGACAGCTTTGCGTTTGATTATAGCGACGACACCAATACCATCACCGACTTCCAAGACGGCTTGGATATAATTGAAATCATTGGCGGGCCCGGTTTTGGGTATGGTGATTTGAATATCACGCAGATCAGTGGCGCGGTTCATATCCAATTCAGCGCGACGGTGATCATTCTGGAAAACACCAACCTGTCCGACATCACCGCAAATGATTTCACATTCCTCTAAAGGGCAAAGAAAAACGGCAGTCGAACCAAGGCCCAACAGCCGTTTTGTTTGAGAGATGCAAAGTGCGAAAAGTGCCCGCCAGGGCACGATGAGCCGCCCCGCGAAAGACTATTCGGAGCGAATATCTTCGACAACGGCGCGCATGTTTTCGAGCGGCAGATACCCACGCACCATTTGATCGCCTACGATAAACGTCGGCGTGCCCGAGATGTTCAAGGCCTGCCCAAGGGCGCGATTTGCTTGAATGACCTGCATCACCTCTTCGCTTTCCATTTCACCCATCACAGCATCCACATCCAGCCCGTGTTCGGCAGCCAGTTCGCTCAGTATCTCTGGGCTGGGCGCACCGCGCATGACCATCAGGGCATCGTTGATCTCTTTATAGGCCTTTGGACCAGACACCAACAAAGTGGCCATCGCGAATTGAGCCGTGGTCAGCGAATCCGGCCCCAAAATCGGAAATTCCTTATAGATCAGGCGGATGTTGCCATCTGATGTCACCAATTCGTTGATTTCAGGATGTGCCTTTTTGCAATAGCCGCAACGGTAGTCGGTAAACTCGACAATGGTGATGTCGCCATCAGGATTGCCGCCAACATAGGACACCCCGTCGTTGTAGATCGCGTCGTTGTTTTGCAACAGCATAGCCGCGTCATTGCTGACCGCCTCGCTGGCCTGACGTTCTTCCAAAACAGCGATCGCTTCCATCAACACTTCGGGGTTTTCCAAAAGATAGGCCCGCACTTCGGCGCGAAAAACATCGCGCTCGGTGTCGGTCAGATCAATCAGGTCCGTGGCGAAAGCCGGTGTCACAACGGTCAAGGCGGCAAGGGTTGCCGACAGCATTAGGCGTTTCATATCAGGTGTTATCTCCGTTTGGATGCGGACTTGGCCGCGCGTATTACGTCTTGTGCCCTGTTCCAACCAACCGAGCCGCGTGGCAAAAGCCCCGCAGCACGTGTGGCGTGAAGTCCGGCGTCTTTTAGGCGACCTTGTATCGCATAACGCTCGGCAGTGGCCAGAGAGGCCATGCCGTTATTTCCCAGTTTCGCATAGGCCACAGCCAGATCACGCATCATACGGGCGTCTTGCGGATCGCGTGCACGGGCCTTTTCCAACACCCCAAGCGCCTTTTTGATACTGGCGCCAGTGCCTTGGGCCAACAATGCGCGGCCATAACCAGCCAAAATCAACGCTTCAGATGGGGCCAGTGAAACCGCCTTGCCATAGGCGGTAGAGGCGGCTTTGGCTTGGCGCGATTCCAGCAGGATTTGCCCCTTTAACTCGTGCGCATAAGGGTCTTTTGGACGGGCAGCAATCAAGGCGTTCACAGCCTTCAGTGCCTTTTTCAGATTGGGCGATTTGTGATGGGCAACTGCCTGCATCATCAAGGCCACATCACCAAAGTCGGTATTTTTGGCCTCGCGCAACCCCCATTTCGGGTTGCGGATAAAGGCCCCTAGTTTGCCACGCGCACGGGCGTACCAATAGGCAGATTTGGTGTCGGCCGTGCCTTGCGGCGCAAAGGCGGCAGCATAGCCTTTGACGGCGCGCAGTCGATCACGCGACAGCGGGTGGGTCAACGTATAGGGGTCGCGTCGTGCGATCGACAGGGATTCTTGACCGCGAAACAGATCAAGCACCTCGACCATGGCTTTTGGGTTGACTCCGGCGCGGGCCATATAGCGCGCGCCCGCCTGGTCGGCTGAATTTTCCTCGGAGCGCGAATGCGACATCAAAACACGCTGCGCGCTGCTCATGGTGCCAACCGCGATGCCGCCCGCCGCCTTGCCATTGCCCGATGCAGCCCCCGCCACCACCGATAACAACATGCCAAGCCCGGCCGCCGTTTTGGCGGATTGCATGTTCAGCAAGCGCCGCGAAATATGGCCATTGGCGATATGCGCGGCCTCATGTGCGATCACGGCTTGCAATTGTTCCGGTGTTTTAAGTTTCAGGATCAGGCCGGAATGAATGAACATATGTTGGCTATCAATCACAAAGGCGTTCAGAGAGGAATCTTTGATGACCAGAATTTTGACGCGGTTCGCATTCAACCCAGCGGCCTGCAACACGGGTTGGGCCAACCGACGCAGGGCATATTCGATTTCGGCATCACGGATCAGCGTTTGGGCGCGGGCGGGCATGGCCAGCGCGGAAAAAGACGCGATCAACAGCACAGTCGTCAGCAGGAAGCATTTGATTTGAGTGACCACCATTGACCTTCATTCGTTGAGTTGGGACAAAGCCCGTGAATATGGCCACAGTGTGAGAGTGTTGGATGAAAACATCAAGTCGAAGCGTCGTTGATCCCTTTATCGTGATGGATGTGATGGAAGCCGCGCGGGCCGCCGAAGAAGCGGGGCGGCACATAATACACATGGAGGTTGGCCAACCCGGTACAGGTGCCCCAAAAGACTCGCGTGATGCTTTGGCGCAAGCGATGCAGGATCAGGCGATGGGCTATACAGTCGCCTTGGGTCTGCCGGAATTGCGCGCTCGTATCGCCCAACTTTATAAGGATTGGTACGGTATCACGCTGGACCCCGCCCGTGTGGTGGTGACGCCGGGATCTTCCGGCGCGTTCATCTTGGCCTTTACCACGTTGTTTGATGCAGGCGCGCGGGTTGGGTTGGGCGAACCTGGCTACCCGTCCTATCGCCAAATCCTGTCGGCGTTGGATTTGAAGCCTGTGGGCATTCAAACCTCGGCGCAAAACCGCTTGCAGCCAGTGGCCAATGATCTGACGGGGCTGAATTTGGATGGCTTGATCGTGGCGTCGCCTGCTAATCCCTCGGGGACCATGTTGGGACGCACGGCGATGGAAGGCTTGATCACCGCCTGCGCGGATCAAGACATCAGCTTTGTCTCGGATGAAATCTACCACGGCATTCAATACGAGGGCCGCGCCGTGAGCGCCCTTGAGATCAGTGACGATGTCTATGTGATCAACTCGTTCTCTAAGTATTTTTCGATGACGGGCTGGCGGGTTGGCTGGATGATCGTGCCGCAGGATCATGTGCGCGTGATCGAGCGTTTGGCGCAGAATATGTTTATTTGCCCTTCGCACGCCTCCCAACTCGTGGCGTTGAATGCGATGGATTGCGAGGACGAGTTACAGGGCAACATGCTGGTCTATCAAAACAACCGCGCCTTGATGCTGGAGGGGTTGCCCAAGGCAGGTTTTGACAAAATCGCCCCACCGGACGGTGCGTTCTACATCTATGCGGATGTCTCTGACATCACCGACGACAGCCGCGCCTTTGCCGCCGAAATTTTGGAGGTCGCGGGGGTGGCCGTAACGCCGGGGTTGGATTTTGACCATGAGCGCGGGGCAGGGACGCTGCGGTTTTCCTATGCGCGGGCGACAGCCGATATCGTTGAAGGCTTGGCGCGATTGCAGGATTTCATGGCCAAGCGCGGTGCTGTTTGAAGCGGTGGGATGCCTGCGGCGCGGATATTTTTGGAACAATGATGATGAAGTTGTTTTCGAATGGAGAGCGGAGCGGTATAGTTATGGAAAAACAGGCGCTTTTATGATGGGCAGTAAATTGCGGGCATTTTGGGCGATCATTTTTACGCTGATTGGGGGGAGCGTTCAGGCGCAAGACCTGTCGGCGCTGGCGCGGCTTGATCCAACGCGATCCTTCATTCGGGATGCGGGGCGCGGGGCGGTCGAGATTGATTTGCACATCACCCAAGCGGTGCCTTACCGTGTGTTTACATTGGATGAACCGCGCCGTTTGGTGGTCGATTTTCGTGAGGTGAATTGGGGCGGGGTAAAGGCTGATGCTCTTTTGAGTGGCGACAATGCCACCGCCGTTCGGTTCGGGTTATTTCGCCCCGGATGGTCGCGCATGGTGGTTGATTTGGCCGGCCCGATGGCGGTGCAGGCCGCGGGGATGGTGACGGACCCCAATGATGGCGAAGCCACGGTTCAACTGCGGTTGGGCGCGGTCGAGGTCGAGGTGTTTGCCACCAAATCCGGTGTGCCGGACGGGGTGCAATGGGGCCAGCCACTGGTTGCGGATGTGCCTGAAATGATCAAACGGCGCACGGGTGAGGGGCCGCTGGTGGTGGTGATTGACCCTGGTCACGGTGGCATTGATCCTGGTGCTGAACAGGGCGGGCACAGCGAAGCAGATCTGGTCCTGACCTTTGCACGCGAATTGAAAGAAGTCTTGACCCGCTCGGGGGGCTTCACTGTGGTGATGACCCGCAATGAGGATATTTTCGTGCCGCTAGAGATGCGCGTCAGCATTGCGCGGGCGGCGGGTGCGGATGTGTTTTTATCCCTACATGCGGACGCCCTTAGTCAGGGGCGCGCGGCAGGCACCACGGTTTACACCTTGTCCGACGAGGCGTCAGATGCGGCCTCGCAAACCTTGGCTGAACGACATGAGCGCAGTGACCTGTTGGCGGGCATTGATCTGGCTGAACAAGATGATGTGATTGCAAATGTGTTGATGGATTTGGCGCGGCGTGAAACCGCACCACGGGCGAACAAGCTGGCCGACCAATTGGTTCAAGGCATGCGCGAAACTGTTGGCAAAATGCACAAACGTCCGCGCCAATCGGCAGGGTTCTCGGTGCTCAAAGCGCCCGACATCCCATCGGTGCTGATCGAGCTTGGCTTTTTGTCCGACCCAACGGATCTGGAAAACCTGTTGTCGCCCGTCTGGCGAGGGTGGGCGGTGGACGGGATTCGCAATGCCTTGAACGCATGGGCATCCGCCGATGCCGCCGAAGCACAAGTTTTACGTCAATAAGGCATAAATAGCCGCGTAAACTGGCGCAATTCTGCTGATTTTGACGTAACACGTTTTGACCCTAGGCGGTTGCGTGACTATATACTGACAGAACCACTGGCTGGAGAGCGGGCATTGCTCAGAACGATACTATCATTTTTCGGCGCTATATTTAGCTGGCTGACCATCGCTGCCTTTATGGGCGCGCTGACGCTGGGCGCTATTTTCTGGATGTACAGCCGTGATTTGCCCAGTCACGAGTCGCTGGCGCAATACACCCCCCCCACCATCAGCCGGATTTATTCGGGCGAGGGGCGCATCATTGATGAGTTCGCCAAAGAACGTCGCCTGTTCGTACCGATTGAAGATGTGCCTGATCTGGTGAAACAGGCGTTCATTTCGGCTGAGGATAAGAATTTCTACGGCCACAAGGGTTATGATGTATTGGGCATCGGTAAGGCTGCGTTTGATGCGGCGCGGGGCAAGCGTTTGCGCGGCGCCTCGACCATCACGCAACAGGTGATGAAGAACTTTTTGCTAAGTTCGGATCGCTCGGCGGAACGTAAAATCAAAGAGTTGATCCTTGCCTCGCGGCTGGAACAAACCCTGAGCAAAGACAAGATTCTTGAGCTGTATCTGAACGAAATTTTCCTTGGCCAAAACAGTTTTGGCGTGGCCGCTGCGGCACAGACCTATTTCAACAAAACACTGGCGCAACTGTCCCCCCAAGAGGTGGCCTATTTGGCGGTTCTGCCAAAAGCGCCGTCGCGTTATCATCCGGTGCGTCAGGTGGAACGGGCCGTGACGCGGCGCAATTTCGTCTTAGAGGAAATGTATGAAAACGGCTATCTTAGCAAAGCTGGCTATGAAGAGGCCGTCGCGTCGCCGCTGTTGTCCGTTCAAAACGGCGATTACGACAGTTTCAAAAAAGCACTGCCGCCGCGCGACTATTTCACCGATGAAATTCGCCGCCAGTTGACCCGCGATTTTGGCGAGGGTGAGTTTTATTCCGGTGGTTTAAGCATTCGGGCAACGATTGATCCCGAGATGCAGGTGTTTGCGGCTGACGCGTTTCGGCGCAAGTTAGAAGAATACGACCGTGGCACAGGGATTTGGCGGGGCACCCGCAAGGTTTTGCCGCCTGAGGCATTGGTCGATGAGGCGACATGGCGCGAGGCCTTGTCTGACGTGCAGATTGCGCGCGATGTCGATCTAGAGAGTAAATGGCACGCCGCCGTGGTGTTGGAAGTCACCGATCAGGGCGCACGTATTGGCATTGAGGGCGTTGACGCAGACGCGGATGGCAACTGGGTGCCAGCCAAGGATATGGCATGGGCCCGCAAACGTCTGGAAACGGGAAAATTGGGGCCCAAGGGCAAATTGGTCGAGGTCGGCGACGTGGTGCATATCCGCGCGATGGTCGCGGATGACGATGGCAGCTTTATCCGTTGGACCCTGCGCCAAATTCCTGAAATTCAGGGTGGGTTCATGGCGATGGACGTGCATTCGGGGCGCATTATCGCCATGCAGGGCGGGTTTTCCTACCAGCATTCGGTGTTCAACCGCGCCACCCAAGCGCAGCGACAGCCAGGCTCCAACATCAAGCCGTTTGTCTATGCCGCCGCACTCGACAGTGGCTACACACCGGCCACGATCGTGGTTGATGCGCCGATCGAGATCGAGACCAACCAAGGCATCTGGCGGCCCAAAAACGCATCACACAAGTTTTACGGCCCAACACCTCTGCGCACAGGTATTGAGCAGTCGCGCAACATTATGACCATCCGCTTGGCCAGTGAAATCGGCATGGATGTGGTGGCGCAATATGGCGAGAATTTCGGGCTTTATGACCGGATGAATCCGTTTTTGGCCAACGCGCTTGGCAGTCAGGAAACCAGCCTGATGAAGGTGGTCACGGCCTATGCAATGATCGCCAATGGCGGCGAGCGCATTGAACCAACGCTGGTTGACCGCGTGCAAGACCGCTACGGCAAAACCATCTATCGTCGCGATCAACGCACCTGTGCGGATTGCCAACGCACCACGTTGCCCGAGGGGCGCGCGCCGGTGATTATTTCCAACCGCGAGCGGGTGATTGATGCGATCACCGCCTATCAGATCCGTTCGATGATGCAGGGTGTTGTGGAACGCGGCACCGCCAAGGGGCGTATCAATCTGGGCGTGCCTGTGGCTGGTAAAACCGGGACCACCAATGACGCCAAAGATGTGTGGTTCACGGGCTTTACCTCAAATATCGTGGCGGGCTGTTACATGGGTTATGACACGCCACGGCCGCTGGGGCGCGGGGCATTCGGCGGCTCGATGTGTGCGCCTGTGTTCAACCAGTTTATGAAACACGCAACGGCCAAATATGGGGGCGGCAAATTTGCCGTGCCACCGGGTGGCCATTTCATCAAGATCGACCGCTATACCGGCGCGCGCCTTTCGGATGACGCGTCAGGCCCGAATGTGATTTCGGAATACTTCCGCGATGGCGAAGATCCGGTGTTTGGCATCACCTTTGACGGTGGCTTTGCTATGGGGGCCAACCTGCCGCTGTTCAAAGAAGCCGAGACCGTGAAAACGGTGACCACCTCCAGTGGCAACAAGGTCAATCTGGGCGGCAAAGCCAGTTTCGGCACGTTGTCGTCGGGTGGGTTGTATTAAGGCGCCGATCCACACGCCTTTCACCTAATCAAATCCTAAGTTGCCCCCCCCCCTTCCTTTACGGCTAACATTTTACAAACGATTCTCTAAAAAATTTTAGTTTGTTGGTTGGCGAGGGAAATTTATGGAACTATTTGCACTCCTTTTTATGGCGTCGCTGGGGCTTGGCGCGCTTTTTACCAGTTCATCTGACGAAGAAACGCCACCAGAAGAAGATCCTGTCCTAGATGGCACCGATGCTGATGACGAACTCATTGGCAGCGCGCAAGACGATACCATTCGGGGGGAATCCGGTGATGATACAATCTACGGGAATGACGGCGACGACCTGATAATTGGTGGCGACGGTAGCGACATCATCGACGGTGGCGACGGGGAGGACGAGCTCATTGGCGGCAATTATGCGGGGGCAGCTGAAGGGGGTGCGATAGGCGACGATATTTTGCGCGGCGGCGCTGGGGATGACGTCCTTCATGACTCCACTGGTGATGACGAATTGTATGGTGACGACGGGGACGACGTATTGCGTGCCATCTCCGGTGACGATGTCCTTCATGGTGGGAACGGGAATGATTCCCTTTATTCTTTTGGTGGGGATGGCTTTGCTGGCGGTCACAATCAGCTTCATGGCGGCGCTGGCGATGATATTCTCGTTGCTAGGGGAGGATACCATTATTCTGTCGGGATCAGTTTCGAGACGGACGAGCTGTATGGTGGGGACGGCAATGATGATCTAACCGGGTTTGGCACGCTTGATGGCGGCAACGGTGACGATATCCTGCGGGCGACCGCGACTGTTGGGGAGACAGACACAACAACCTTAACTGGGGGTACGGGCACAGATACCTTTGTGGTGGGGGCCGGCTTTGATCCAGATTTAACCGGATATGGCCATTATGATGGTAATGGATTTGTGCCTGCCATCGACTATGATCCTGTCACGATCACCGATTTTAGCGTGAGCACAGAAACTTTGATCATTACAGTTGGCGCCGGATGGCCAAATACGGGCATCACGGCATATAATTACGGTGATAGAGTTGAGCTTACTTTGGACGGTCCCAACGGAAATGAATATGTCGTCGCCATATTGCAAGGCGTAACGGGAGATATTTCTGGCGCCGATATACGCGTAGTCGGCAACAGTTAAGCCAACGCAAGCAAACCTTGCCCCTGACCTGTGCGATTGATATCAGGCATTAACAAAAAGGGGCAGGGACCATGCGCGCAGAAATCGAAAATACCGTTGCAGCCATTGAAAAATCAGCGGATTTGCTGCGTCAGCGCATGGATTGGGACACGGCCAAGCACCGGATGGAAGAGTTCGACGCGCGGGTCGAGGACCCGACCCTGTGGGATGATCCTGACAAAGCGCAAAAACTGATGCGGGATCGTCAGGCGTTGTTGGATGCAATCAAGACCTATGAGGACATCAAACAAGAGTTGTCTGACAATGTCGAGATGATCGAACTGGGCGAAATGGAAGACGATCAGGAGATCGTCACCGAGGCCGAAAACGCCCTGTTCAAACTAACCAAACTGGCCGCCAAGAAAGAGCTGGAAGCCCTGCTGGACGGCGAGGCGGATGGCAATGACACCTTCCTTGAAATCAACTCAGGTGCGGGTGGCACCGAGAGCTGTGACTGGGCCAATATGTTGGCGCGCATGTATGTGCGATGGGCCGAGAAAAAGGGCTATAAGGTCGAGCTGCAAAGCGAAACCGCGGGCGAGGAAGCGGGCATCAAATCCGCCGCTTATAAGATCAGCGGACCCAACGCCTATGGCTGGCTGAAATCCGAAAGTGGCGTGCATCGGCTGGTGCGGATTTCGCCGTTTGATTCCGCCGCCAAACGGCACACGTCCTTTTCGTCGATCTGGGTCTATCCGGTGGTGGATGACGACATTGATATCGACATCAACCCATCCGACATTCGCATTGATACCTACCGCTCGTCCGGTGCGGGCGGGCAGCACGTCAACACCACGGATTCCGCCGTGCGTATCACCCATATTCCGACCAATATCGTGGTGACCTCGTCGCAGAAATCACAACACCAGAACCGCGACATCGCCATGAAGGCGCTGAAATCACGGCTGTATCAGATCGAACTGGATCGCCGCAATCAAGCCATCAACGAGGCCCATGAAAACAAGGGCGACGCGGGGTGGGGCAACCAGATACGCTCTTACGTATTGCAGCCCTACCAGATGGTCAAAGACCTGCGCACCAACTATGAAACCTCGGATACCCAAGGCGTGTTGAACGGTGATCTGGACGCCTTTATGGCGGCTACATTGGCGATGGACGTTGCCGGAAAATCGCGCGCCGAGGCCCAAGGAACGGATTAACCCCCTACACAACCGCAGATTTCACTTGCCGAATATGTTGTCCTCGCTTTAGCCTTCATCCAAGGTTTGGGAGGACTTTGAATGACAACCGAAAACGCACCGGAGCCGTCACGGGTTCCCGATATTTACACCGTCACATTTACAATGCTGAAATCTGCCCTGAAATCGGGGTGGAGCGACTTTGTGGCCTATCCGCTGTTTGGTCTGTTCTTTGGCGGGGTTTATGTGATTGGCGGGCTGCTGATCTGGTATATCACCAGCCTGACGGGGGACACCTATTGGATTATGATCCTTGGCTTTGGCTTTCCGTTGATCGGGCCGTTTTTGGCGGTTGGGCTGTATGAAATCAGCCGCTGTCGCGAAAAAGGGGTGACCCCGACGTGGGGCCGGTTGCTTAGCATGGCCTATCGGCAAAAGAACCGCCAGTTTCCGTCAATCATCGTCGTGGTCGTGTTCATCTTTATGGTTTGGACTTTTGTTGGGCATATGATTTTTGCCGTGTTCATGGGCCTGTCAACGATGACCAATGTGTCAACGTCTTATGATGTGTTCTTGACGGCGAACGGGCTGACGATGTTGGCTGTTGGGTCAACCGTTGGGGCGGTTTTGGCGGGGTTGATCTATGCCATCACGGTGATGGGCCTGCCGCTGTTGCTGGACCGCGAACTGGATTTTGTCACGGCGATGATCGTCAGCTTTCAGACTGTGCTGCAAAGCCTGCCGGTGATGTTGATTTGGGGGGGGCTGATTGCGGTGACCCTGGGACTGGCAATGCTACCGTTCTTTTTGGGGCTGCTGATTGCGCTGCCGGTGTTGGGGCATGCGTCATGGCATCTGTATCGGGGCGCCCTTAGCCCCAGGCGTCACGACCCCTATATGGAAGAAGATGAGCTGTGACCAACACCCGTTTGGGCAATTGGCATACGAAAACGGGCGCCTGCATTTTGATGCGGCGCCCGTTTTACGATCTGGTGATGTAAGCGATTAGGCTTTGTCAGCAGGCTTGCCAGCAGGGGCGGCTTTGCCCGATGTTGCAGCACCCGCGCTCAGCGGGTCATCCTGACGTTGAACAGAACCCTCAAAATGTGCCCCTGATTCAATTGCGATGGTTTTGTGGACGATGTCGCCCTCAACCCGTGCGCTCGAGGTCAAACGGACCTTCAAGCCGCGTACACGGCCAATGACGCGGCCATTGACCACAACGTCGTCGGCCATCACTTCGCCTTTGATCGTGGCCCCTTCGCCAACGGTTAGCAGGTGGGCGCGGATGTCGCCATCAACCTTGCCTTCAATCAAAATGTCGCCCGAGGTTTTCAGGTTGCCAACGATATGCAGGTCCGAAGACAGGACAGACGCTGGTGGCTTTGGCTTTGGCGCCGAAGCCTGAAAGTCGCCAGCCGCAGGTTTGGGCGCGTCTTTGACGGCAGGTTTGTCCGGTGTGGCACCCGTGTTCGGGCCAGGTTCGTTGATTTTGCTTTTAGAAAACATCTTTTGCTGCCTTGATATAAGTCATCGGGTTTACGGCCTTGCCGCCGACACGAACTTCGTAGTGTAGATGCGTGCCTGTAGAACGTCCAGTGCTCCCCATAGCACCAATTTGCTGCCCGCGCGAGACCCTTTGTCCTGGTTTCACGAGCATTTTAGACAAATGGGCGTAACGGGTTTCGATTCCAAAGGCGTGCTGAATTTTGACCAGCTTGCCATATCCTTGGCCCCAACCAGCCGAATAAACCACCCCATCGGCGGTGGCGTAAATCGGTGTGCCGTGAGAGGCGGCAAAATCGGTGCCCTTGTGCATCCGGCCCCAACGCATGCCAAACCCAGAGGTGAAACGGAAGGCCGATTTCACCGGCAGGGCAAAGGGCGCTTTTTGTGCGGCGATGCGGTACAGGTTCAAACGGTCCAGATCATTCAGGATGCGATTGGCCCGCAGGGTTGCACCGTCGGGTTCTTGACCCATGGTCGAGAACGACAGCGGGGTCAGTGGTCCACCTTGGCCGGAATATCCGGCGCGCACTTGCGAGATCAGGCTTTTGCTGGACAGGCCCGCCGCGTTGAACATCTTGTCTAGCGGTTTGACCGAAATCGTCATGGCGTCTTCAAGCTGCGTAAAGATGCGCTCGTTGCGCTCCTTGACCAATTCGGCTTGAAACTCCAACTCGCTGGCGTAGTCGACAGCGTCTTGTGCCCCTTTGGCGATTAGGTCGCGTTCAGCGGCGGTGTTTTGCAGGGCGGCGGTTAGGAAATCAACGGTGCCAATGGCGTCATCAACCCGGCCAGCGGCAGTTTTGCCACCTTCTTCGGTGCCGTTCAATTGCAATGACAGGGCAGCCATTCCATCACGGGCCTCATCGCGGTCGCTCATGGTATGACGCAGGGTGGTCTGGATCACGTCGATGCCTTTTTCCAGTTCGGCGCGACGATCTTCGGACGCCAGCAACGCGGACTGCATCTCGGAAATCTGTTCCAAGGCGACGCTGAACCGCTGATGCGCCATCTCGGCCTCTTTGGCGCGCACGTCGCGTTCAATCGACAGGGTGTTCAGGCGGGTTTCGTAGGAAATCTGCTCGCGACGAACCTGATCGCGCACGTTGCCCGACCCAATGTTGTCCATCAACATCACAGCGGTGGCGATGATGGCCCAAGCGAACACAGCCGTGCTGCCAACCCAACCCAACAATTGGGTGCTGGGGGCCAAGCGGATGAATTTCGTATCCGTGTCCGAGCGTAAAAACATACGACGTTCCGGGAACCAGCGCCCTAGAATGCCATCAATTTTCGTCATTATTCGAGGTGTCAAAACTATTGCCCTATCGTTTTCTGTCATATGCGGGGGCGTCCCCATAACGCGGACCCGCAAAAGAGGATTAACGATATCGGTGCTTTGGGGCAAGAAATTTGATTCGTTCTAATGAGGTTTCTCGCCTAATCGCCTGATAAGTGGGCGGTTTTACGCCGATTCCTGCAGTTCAAGCTGTTCCAGCGTTGCCAGCCGCGACAGGCTGCCGCAGATCAGGCGGGCCTTGCCCTCGCCAAGTCGCCCACAACCCGTCCCGTCAAGCGCTGATCACGAGACCAACGCGCGTGTGGCTGCCAGCACTTCTTGGGCGTGGCCTTCGACTTTGACTTTGTCCCAAATCTGGGCAATATTCCCATCCCCGTCGATCAGAACTGTGGTGCGGGTGATGCCCATGAATGTCTTGCCATACATTTTTTTCTCGTCCCAAACCCCATAGTTTTCACAAACATCCCCGTCGGCGTCAGACAACAGCGGGATTGCCAGATCGAATTTGTCGCGGAATTTGCAATGGCTTTCGAGGCTGTCTTTGGAGATGCCAAACACCTGCGCGCCCTGGGCGGTGAATTCGGCTGACAAGGCGGTAAAATCATTGGCCTCAATGGTGCACCCCGGGGTGTCATCACGCGGATAGAAAAATAAAATCACAGGGGCTGGTCGCAGACCCGAGAGAGAAATTTCAGCATTCGTATCAGCGGGCAGGGAGAAATCGGGGGCGGATTGGCCTATTTTTAGCATGTCGTACCTCTATGTTCACTTTGCAGGTTCAATTTTCCTGCGTTACAGGCAACTATACAGGCAATCAAAAAGATAGATAGGGGCTGTCAAAACGGACCCTACGAAAAGGCACGAATTGGGCGATGACTGACGAAAATCCCATCAATGCGCCAAAGCGCAAAAGCCGCCGCAGACGCGCGGGGGCAGGACTGTGGAAAATGGCCAAGCTGGCGGTCTTGTTGATTGCGGCCGCATTGCTGGCGTTTGCGTTGTCAGGCAAACCATTCAAAGCGCCTGACTGGATGCAGGCCCGCATATTAGAGCAATTGAACTCTGTGGTGTCGGATGGCGACGTGCAATTCCAAGGCATTGCGCTCCAATTCACCAAAAGCCTGAAACCCACCGTTACCGTCGAAGATTTGGTGCTGAGCAACGCGAGCGGCGTGGTTGTCGCCTATGTCTCGTCGGCCAGCGCGTCTTTGTCGCCCACGGCCTTGATCAAAGGTGAAGTGCGGCCAACCGATGTGCGGGTGGACGAGGCAACGATCAACCTGCGCCGCGCTCAAAATGGGCAATTCGATTTGGGGTTTGGCGTCGAAGTTGGCGATGCGGGGGCCGCGACTGGGGGCGCGACCGGAACCATCGGCGAGGTCCTCGACAGCATTGACCTCGCGTTTGAAACACCGGGCCTTGCCACCATTGAAGCCATTGATCTGAGCAAATTAACGTTGAATTTCACCGATGCGCGGGCGCGGCGCGGCTGGTTTTTGACGGATGGTACATTGCGGTTGGTGCAGGATGCGCAAAAGGTCGGCATTAGCCTTGGGTTTGATCTGGACTACGGCGCCGAACAAACGGCATCGGCCGAGATGACCTTTGAAAGCCAAAAGGGCTCTACCAAGGCCAGTTTCGGGGCCACAGTTTCACGGGTGGCAGCACGGGATTTGGCCAGCCAGATACCTGCCTTGGCCTGGCTCGGGGTGTTGGATGCGCCAATCTCGGGTGCAATACGGGCGCAAATTGGCGAAAACGGCCTGTTGGGTGATATGAACGGCACGCTGGAAATCGGCCAAGGCTCCCTGCGCCCGACCGATGATGCGCGCGCCTTCGGGTTTCAATCTGCACGGGCCTATTTCGGGTTTGACGCTGTGGCGCAGAAAATCCGGTTTGACGAATTGTCAGTCCTGACCGAGGCGGGCACCCTAAAGGCCGAGGGCCAAGCCTATTTACGCGAGTTGACCGACGGCATCCCCAAAGTGATGTTGGGCCAATTGCGCATTCTTGAGGGGCTTATTCAGCCTCAGGATATTTTTGCAGCCCCTGTTTCTGTCACCGGCGGGGCGCTTGATTTGAAGTTGCGCTTTGATCCCTTCGCACTGACCATCGGTCAGGCGGTGGTTGAGGACGGCGAAAACCGCTATTTGATTGACGGCGATATCCGTGCCGACAGCACCGGTTGGCATCTGGCGATGGATGCCAAAGTTGATGAAATCACGCCGCAGCGCCTGATTGCCCTATGGCCTTTGGCGGCGATCCCCGGCACCCGAAGTTGGATCGACGAGAATGTGAATTCCGCAAGAATATTTAATGTTAACGGATCGTTACGGGTAAACACTGGTGTAAAACCTGCCTATGCACTTGGATATGAGTTTGACGAGGCCGAAATCCGGTATTTGAAAAAACTGCCCCCTGTTAAAGCGGCGTTCGGCCACGGGGCCATCGCGGCGGGGCTGTTAACGGTTGTGGCCAATGGTGGCCATGTGACCGCGCCAGAAGGTGGGACATTGGATGTCACTGGAACGGTTTTCCAGATCCCTGATGTGGATATCAAAGGCCCGCCCGCTGTGGTGACGCTTAAAGCACGCGGCCCCATTCATGCCGCCTTGTCGTTGTTGGACCAGCCCCCGTTTGAGGTGCTGACCAAGGCCAGTCAACCTGTTGATCTGGCGACGGGACAGGCCGAAATATCCGGCAAAGCCCGGCTGCGCCTGGTCAAGAATATACTGGTGGACGACGTCGACTATGATGTCACCGCCGCGCTAAGCAACGTGCGCAGTGACAAGCTGGTTGAGGGGCGTGTGCTGACGTCGGACAATCTGACCGTCACAGCAACACCCGTTGAGGTCGTGATCTCGGGTCCGGGCAAACTGGGGCAGGTGCCGGTGCAGGGCAGTTGGGTCCAAAAGATGGGGCCGCAAAACGCTGGAAAGTCGCGGGTTGAGGGCACGGTCGAGTTATCGCAACGCTTTGTCGACGAATTTGGCATTGGCCTGCCCAAAGGCAGCGTGACAGGGGCCGGATTGGGGCGGGTCGTGATTGATCTGGGGCGCGGAGAAGCGTCCAAATTCCGGCTGGTGTCTGATTTGAACCGTATCGGGCTGCGTCTGTCTGATGTGGGGTGGTCATTGCCGAAAAACGGCAAAGGATCGCTGGAGGTTGTTGGCACCCTTGGCACCCCGCCCAGCATTGAAAAACTCGCGATCAGCGGGGCAGGGTTGCAAGCCACCGGAAAGGTCACGATGACTTCGGGGGGGGACTTGAAATCAGCCCGGTTTTCGCGGGTAAAACTGGCGGGATGGCTGGACGCGCCGATTGAATTGATCGGTCGTGGGCGCGGCGCGACGCCTTCGGTCAGAATTTCCGGCGGGCTGATTGATACGCGCAAAACAACCTTTGGCAGCGGCGGTGGCGCCAACACTGGTGCTGGCGGGGCGTTGACAGTGGGTCTGGACCGGCTGATCGTGTCCGAGGGCATCACCCTAACCGGATTTCGTGGCAATTTCACCAGATTACGCGGCTTTACGGGCGATTTCACGGCAAGTGTGAACGGCAAAGCCCCGATTTCAGGCGTGGTTGTGCCGGCCAAGGGAGGCAGCTCGTTCCGAATAAAATCCAAGGATGCGGGTGCGGTGTTTTTGGCGGCTGGCGTGTTGGAAACGGTGCGTGGCGGCACGATGGATTTGACCCTGATCCCGCGCAACGGGTTTGAGGGGCAGTATGACGGGCGGTTGAGCGGCGAGAATGTCCGCATCAAAGGCGCGCCTGCGATGGCTGATTTACTGGGGGCGATCAGTGGCGTTGGGTTGCTTGAGCAACTGAACGGTCGGGGCATCGTTTTTTCCAATTACCAAGTGCGGTTTCGCATGACGCCGCGCCAGGTGATTATCACATCAGGCAGCGCCGCCGGGGCCTCGATGGGGGTGTCGATGGACGGGGTATATAATCTGGGCAACAGCACGTTGGATATGCAAGGCGTGCTGTCGCCGATCTATTTTCTAAACGGCATTGGCCAGATTTTAACCCGCAAGGGCGAAGGGCTGTTTGGGTTCAATTACCGTATGACAGGTAAGGCCTCTGACCCCAAGGTGCGGGTCAATCCGTTGTCAATTCTAACACCCGGAATGTTTCGTGAGTTGTTCAAACGCCAGCCGCCAAAAATTGACGGCGCACCGACCAAACCCGCGCCCGTGCCCACAACAGCGGCCCCCTCAACGCCCGAGACACCCGCCCCAACAACCGAAAAGCCCCGTGCAAAGGTTGACCCAACCCCGTCAGGAGGGGACCGATGAGATTATCCGATTTTGATTTTGATTTGCCCGAGGTGCTGATTGCCACGCGGCCCGCCACCCCGCGAACCTCGGCACGTCTGTTGGTGGCGGTTGGGGATAATTTGCGAGATCTGCAGGTGTCGGATTTACCTGATGTTTTGCGGGCTGGTGATCGGCTGGTGTTGAACGACACCAAGGTGATACCCGCGCGACTGTTTGGCAAGCGACACCGCGACAGTGCCCAAGGGGCGGTCTCGGCCAAAATCGAGGTGACTTTGCTGGAGCCGCGTCCAAATGGAGATTGGATGGCACTGGTTAAGCCATTGAAAAAAATAACGACTGGCGAGGAAGTTGTGTTTTCGGATGATCTGCGCGCCAAATTGGTCGAAAAGCTGGATGGCACCGCCATGTTGCAATTCAACCTGACGGGCGATGATTTTGACGCGGCCCTGATGCAGGCCGGTGCCATGCCATTGCCGCCCTATATCGCCGCCAAACGCCCCGCTGATGAACAAGATAAACACGATTACCAAACCGTTTTTGCCCGCCACAAGGGGGCGGTGGCCGCCCCCACGGCGTCGCTGCATTTTGATGATGATCTGTTGGCCCAAATCGCCGCCAAGGGCGTCACCTTTAGCCATGTAACACTGCATGTCGGGGCCGGGACGTTTTTGCCGGTCAAGGTTGACGATGTTTCTCAGCACAAAATGCATTCCGAATGGGGCGACGTCAGCCAGCAAGCCGCCGATGAAGTCAACGCCACCCATGCAGCGGGCGGTCGGATCATTCCTGTGGGCACCACGGCATTGCGCCTGATTGAGAGCGCGGCCCATGATGGCCAGTTGCAGCCATGGCGCGGCACCACCGACATTTTCATTCGTCCCGGTTATGATTTTCAGATCGCGGATGCATTGATGACAAATTTCCATTTGCCCAAATCCACATTAATGATGCTGGTATCGGCGATGATGGGCACAGAGGTCGTCCGAGACATCTATAGCCACGCCATCACACACGCCTACCGGTTCTTTTCTTACGGGGATGCTTCGATTTTGTTTCCTAAGGATCAAACACGACGTTAAAGCGTCGCCATCGGCGGCGCGAATCTGTTTGGATTCTGCCACCCAAGTCACAAGAAATTAGCGATCTTCGATGGAGAGTTCACATGTTACAAGTGCTGAAAAGCTCATGGGCGTTGTTGTTGGGTATGTTGTTGCTGATGATCGGCAACGGATTGCAAGGCACATTGCTGGGGGTGCGCGGCGGCATTGAAGGGTTCACACCCTTTACAATGTCCGTGGTCATGTCGGCATATTTTGTGGGCTTTTTGGGCGGATCACGCATGACACCCGAATTGATTCGGCGTGTCGGCCATGTGCGGGTGTTTGCGGCGCTTGCTTCTTTTGTCTCGGCTGTGTTGATCCTGTATCCGGTGATCGCAGAACCTATTGCATGGGCGTTGGGGCGGGTGATTATCGGCTTTTGCTTCTCGGGGGTTTATGTGACGGCGGAAAGCTGGTTGAACAACTCCTCCACCAATGAAAACCGCGGCAAGGCCCTGTCGCTGTATATGATCGTGCAAATGGCCGGGATCGTGACGGCGCAAGGGATGCTGGCGATGGGTGATCCATCTGGCTATGTTTTGTTTGTGATTTCTTCGGTGGCAGTTTCGATATCTTTTGCGCCAATTCTTTTGTCGATCAGCCCGACACCGGCCTTTGAAACCACCAAACCCATGAGCCTGAAAGAACTGTTTGAAATCTCGCCACTGGGATGCGTTGGCATGTTCGTGATGGGCGGCGTGTTTTCGGCGCAGTTTGCCATGTCAGCGATCTATGGAACGCTGGTGGACATGACGCTTGGACAGATATCGGCCTTTGTGGCGTCGATCTATATTGGTGCGCTTTTGCTACAGTATCCAATCGGCTGGATTTCCGACCGCATGGATCGCCGCCAGTTGATTATGGTGGTGTCCGGCATCGGTGGAATTGGCGCTGTGGTCGGGTATTTATTCGGCAGCAATTTCACCGTTTTGCTGTCGGCATCCTTTATCATAGGCGGTATGGCGAACCCGCTTTATGCGCTGCTGATTGCTTACACCAATGACTTTCTAGAGCATGAAGATATGGCTGCCGCATCTGGTGGCCTGATATTTATCAACGGGCTAGGGGCTATTTTGGGCCCGCTAAGTATTGGTTGGCTGATGGGGCGAATTGGGCCCGAGGGGTTCTTTTTGTTCCTGGCGGGATTGATGTTCACGCTGGCGGCCTATGCCGCCTACCGCATGACCCAACGGGCCGCAACACCAGTGGATGAAACCGGCAGCTATACGCCTGTAACACCATCGGCCTCGCCTGTGTTTGTAGAACTGGCCCAAGAGGTGTTTATCGAAACTGCACTGGAGGAAGAAAGCAACGCATTATCGAATGATTAAATTTAGGATTGCCAAAGCAAAAAAGTTTTGCAACGCTCGGACTGCTAGGTAAGCATAATACAAAGGGGACTCTTGTCATGCTTGACCCAATTGAGGTGACGAATTTCTGGCTGAACGAGGTTGGGCCAAAAGGGTGGTATGTGGCGGATAGCGCGGTGGACACCCGCATTCGTGAGCGGTTTTTAACAACGTGGCAAACAGCACGCGATGGAGGTTTGGCCGATTGGAGGCTGCGTCCTGACACGGTTCTGAGTTATCTCATTTTGACCGACCAGTTCCCGCGCAATATGTTTCGCGAAGCCGGTGATGCCTTTGCCACCGACAAGATAGCCCGCAGCGCTGCCAAAAAGGCGATCGACAAAAAATGGGACCTGAAAGTCGCTGAACCACAGCGCCAGTTTTTCTACCTGCCCTTGATGCATTCCGAATGTTTGGCCGATCAGGAACGCTGCCTGTGTCTGTTAAAAACACGGATGCCGGAAACGGGTGACGCGCAATTGTTGCACGCAAAGGCCCATCGTGAAGTGATCCGTCGTTTCGGTCGATTCCCATACCGCAATGCTGCACTGGAGCGCCGCGATACGGAACCGGAGATGTCATTTCTTCAGCAAGGTGGCTATCGCGTGGCCGTTCAAGCCGTTCAGGCCTTGTAAATATTATACAACATCAACTGCTTAGGTTTTTTGTGCGGACTTCCATTCGCTGCATTGATGCTGCCTGAAGGATAGTTTAATATCAAACTAGTTTTTCTACCCCAATTTTTCAGCCGGAGATATGCCAATGCCCGCAGATGCGAATTCGAACAGTTATGATGTGATTGTTGTCGGGGCAGGGCCGGGTGGCTATGTCGCCGCGATCCGTGCTGCGCAACTGGGCAAAAATGTTGCCATCGTTGAGCGCGAGCATCTGGGTGGCATTTGTCTGAACTGGGGCTGTATTCCGACCAAAGCATTGCTGCGTTCCAGCGAGGTTTTCCATCTGATGGGGCGGGCCAAGGAATTCGGCTTGTCTGCAGCCAAGATTGATTATGATCTGGAGGCTGTGGTGAAGCGGTCACGCGATGTTGCTGGGCAGCTATCGGGCGGTATTGGTCATTTGATGAAAAAGAATAAAATTGCCGTGGTGATGGGGGCGGCGACCTTGCCCGCCAAAGGGCGCGTTTCGGTTAAGACCGATAAAGGGGTGACTGAGCTGACAGCGCCCAACATCGTGTTGGCCACAGGTGCGCGTGCGCGTGAATTGCCAGGTCTTGAGGCCGACGGGAAACGCGTTTGGACTTATAAGCATGCTTTGAGCCCGCCGCATATGCCAAAGAAATTGCTGGTGATCGGATCCGGTGCGATTGGCATCGAGTTTGCCAGTTTCTACAATACCTTAGGGGCCGAAACGACCGTTGTTGAGGTAATGGATCGGGTGCTGCCGGTCGAGGACGCCGAGATCTCCAAATTCGCCAAAAAGCAGTTTGTAAAGCAAGGCATGAAGATCATGGAAAAATCCATGGTTAAAAAACTGGACCGCAGCAAAGACAAGGTGGTGGCGCATATTGAAGTGGGCGGGAAAGTCGAGACCCATGAGTTTGATACGATCATCTCTGCCGTTGGCATCGTTGGCAACACCGAAGATTTGGGCTTGGAAAAACTGGGCGTCAAACTGGACCGCAGCCATGTGGTGGTCGACGCGTTTTGCCGCACTGGTGTGGATGGATTATACGCTATCGGCGATATCGCCGCACCACCATGGTTGGCCCATAAGGCCAGCCACGAGGGGGTGATGGTGGCGGAAATGATTGCAGGGCAAAAACCACACGCGGTGCGCCCAGAAAGCATCGCGGGCTGTACCTATTGCACGCCGCAAGTTGCCAGCGTCGGCTACACCGAGGCCAAGGCCAAGGAAATGGGCTTTGAGATCAAGGTCGGACGCTTTCCTTTTATTGGCAACGGTAAGGCGATTGCTTTGGGGGAGGCGGAGGGCATGGTGAAAACAATTTTTGATGCCAAAACCGGCGAATTGCTGGGCGCGCATATGATTGGGGCCGAAGTGACCGAGCTTATTCAGGGCTATGTGGTTGGGCGTCAGTTGGAAACCACCGAGGAAGATTTGATGCAGGCGGTGTTCCCGCATCCAACCCTATCGGAAATGATGCATGAATCTGTGCTGGATGCCTACGGACGTGTAATTCACATGTAGTCAGATCGCGCGAAGGATTTTTCAAAAATCCTTGGAAAATTCTTATGAAGAATTTTGGGCGCCGTTGCGCGCAGTCTTAGACGCGGACGACCTTGCCGCCCGCATTGGCCCAATTGCCAAGCCCGCCAAGGTTGTGCACGGATTTATAGCCCATTTGCAGCATCGCCCGCGTCGCCATGCCAGAGCGCGCGCCCGTGGCGCAGTAAATCCCGACAGGCGTATCGACATCCAGTTCCGGCATCACTTCGGGACTGCGCGGATCGGTTTTCATCTGGAACGACATCAGTGGCAAATGGATTGCCCCATCTGCTTTGCCGGTTTGGGCCAATTCATTGCCATCCCGCACGTCAATCAAGATCAATGTGCCAGCTGCCACTTGTGCGATGGCATCGGCCATTGGCAATTGTACCGTGTTGGATTGGGATTTGAACGGGTTAAACATATCGGTTCCAATTTACGTAGCAAAATTAATCTGTGTGGTGGATATATTCGCTCATCAAAATCTATCAAGTCGAATTTTACCAAAAACCGAATTATCCGGCGCATATGTATGAAATCATACGCGCCGGAGTTTGCCTTACTTCACTTCCAGCGGTTGACGCACCAACACATGCCCATCCTGCCCCATCACATAGAGCAACTCAAAATCGCCCACCCCATCAGGGGCTTTAACGATCAATGGGCTGCCATCCCGCGTGTAGGCGTAGGTTTCCAGGCCCGTGTCACCGACCCGACTGATGGCGATACGGTCGTTCCTGTAGTCTGGTCCGCTCCACTCCACCACAAGGTTTGCTCCTGGTGCGACCGTGGCTTTGGCCGTCAGGGTTGCACCCACTGTCTCAACCGTAAGAGGGCGGCTGGTCAGGACGGTCTTTGGATTGCCATTCTGGATGTATCGCAATTCAAATTGCCCTGTTTCCGTCGGCATTTTAACCAACAGGTTTTGACCATCCGAGCGGTTAACATATTCATAGGTCAACTCTTCGCCTGCAGGGCTGCCGGCTTTGGCAACATCAATATAGTCGCGACGCCCATTCGGACCGCTCCAGGTCACCAACAAGGTGCCACCGGAGGCGGCCGTATCATTGGCGCTGAGCGAAGCTGCAACGGACGTGATCGTCAGCGGACGCGCAGCCAACTGGGTTTTGGGTTTCCCATTTTGGATGTAGCGTAACTCGTAATCGCCTGTGGTGTTGGGCATCTCCATGGTCAGGGTTTGCCCTGTGGAGCGTTCAACATATTCATAGGTCACCTCCGAACTCACGGGGCTGCCAATCTCGGCCAAAGCGATGTAGTCGCGCTTGCTGTTTGGCCCCTCCCAAGTGACTTGCAAGGTGCCACCCGCAGGTACGGTGTCAGCGGCTTGCAATGTGGCCTTAACAGCCTCGACGGTGATGATCTTGCTGGTCAGCATGACCTTGGGTTTGCCGTTTTGAATGTAACGCAGCTCGTAAGTGCCTGCCGTGGTTGGCAGGTTCAGCTTGACCTTATTGTCGGTGCTGTTTTGCGTATAAGCATAGGCCAATTCGCCGCTCAAATCATCGCCCACTTCATTGATGGCAATGTAATCGTTTTTGCTGTCAGGTCCGCTCCAAATGACCTCAAGCGGGCTGCCGGCAGGGGCTTTATCAGGGCTGCTTAGCGTGGCACCAACAGGGGCAACCGTGATGATTTTACTGGCCAACATGGCCTTTGGCTTGCCGTTGTGAATATAGCGTATTTCATAGGTGCCAACGGTTGTCGGCAATTTCAGCGTGGCCTTGTTGTCGGCGCTGTTTTGCACATAGGCGTAGGACAACTCACCACTCAGATCATCGCCGATTTCATTGATGGCGATGTAGTCATTTTTATCATTTGGCCCCGTCCATGTGACGGTCACCTCGCCGCCTGCGGGCAGAGTGTCTTCGCTCGCAACCGTGGCAGTAACGGGAGTCAAAGTGATGGTTTTACTGAAAAGCATCGCCTTTGGTTTGCCGTTTTGGATATAGCGCAGCTCATAAGTACCCGGTGTCGTCGGTGTTCTTAATGTCACGGAATCCCCCGTGCTGTGTTGCGTATAGGCATAGGCCAATTCACCATTCAGATCATCGCCAACTTCATTGATCGCGATATAGTCATTTTTGCTGTCTGGCCCCGTCCATGTGACGTCCAGATTGCTGCCCGCAGGCAGGGTGTCTTTGCTCTCCAATGTGGCGCTGACGGCGACCACCTCGACCTCTAGGCTGGCGATTGCCATCTGGTCTGGACCTGCACCGATGTAGCGTAGCAAATAGGTGCCGGGTGTTGTTGGTGCCTTTAGGTCCATCGGGCTGCCCTGCCGGGTGTAGGCATAGGTTTCATAGTCGCTGACCTTGGCTCCTGGTTTGGCCATAGAAATATAGTCGTTCTTATAGTTAGGCCCAGTCCAGTTCAGCGCAAAAATACTGCCGGCCGTGATCGGTGTTGGCGGACTAAGCATGGCGGTGACGGGGGTGATGATGATCTTGCGTCGCGCCAAAATCTTGCTGTTCAACCCCATGGTATAGCGCAGCTGGTATTCACCAGGATGCAGGGGCATTTTCAATTCAATTGGGTTTTCACCTTTCATATAGACATAGCCGATGGAGCGCATTCCCGAAGTGCCGATTTCAGCCACGGTGATGTGGTCGTTTTTCCCACCGGGTCCGTCCCAGCCAATTGAAATGGTTGATCCCGCAATGGCGGTGTCAGGGGCCGTGAGCGCAGCCGCGGGCAGCAATTCTGGAAACACCAGAGTCACTGTCATGTTACCCTCGGCGACCATGAACTCGGCCTCAACAAGGGCTTCGTCCTCGGGGCGCATAACCTCGATGCGTCCGCTGCCAGCCAGCAGGTCCATGTCAAAATTGTTGTCATGCGGGGCGTTGTCGATGAGGGTCTTGTCGTCATGGCTCAACCACCAAATCAGCGGCGTTTCAATCACAGAGCCGCTTTCCCCCTCAACGGCGCGGAACGTCACCTTGACGGGATCGGGTTCTGCAATCACTTGCAACGCCTCGCCCAATTCGTCAGCATTCGAGGCCGTGCGAAATGTGCCGCCAGTTTCCTCGGCCAAACACTGCAATTCGGCGCGGTCCTTGGCGCTGGAAATATCAAAGCCGATCACATGGGCGGTGAAATCAATCCCGGCTTTTTCAAGGTTGCGTCCGACTTGGCAGGGGTCCAATTCGCAGGTTTCGCGCCCGTCCGACACCAAAATGACGGTGGCACGCTCTTCGGTGTATTTCAACGCTTCAGCCGCCTGAATAACGGCTGCCGACAGCGGGGTTTTGCCCTTTGGCGTGATCGCGCTGACCGCCATCATAATGGCGTTGCGGGTGTCACCACCGGGCAGGATCATGGTCTCGATATCGCTGCAATCACCTTTGCGCCGATGGCCGTAAACCGTCAGGCCCAACTCTTGCTCGGCGGGCAGGCTTTGTAACAAATCACCGATCACCTCTTGGGCGATGGTGATTTTTGCCTTGCCGTCAATCTGCCCCCACATGGAGCCAGAGGCGTCCAGAACAAGAATGGCGCGCGATTTATCTTGGGCAAATCCGAGCGTTGGGAGAAGGCAAAGCAGAGCGATAAAAAGATGCTTGAGCATGATCTGATTCCATTTTTAGGCGCGTCCTGACCACATGGTAAACTTTTTCCCAAACGGACGGTAGGTCAGGAATACCCTAGTTTCAAAAGTTCCGTCTTTGTTCTCATTATTTGTTTGGCCTTTGGGCTGGTTTGGGTTAACCCTTAAGGACTGATGAACAGGTGGATCATGGCAGAGCAAAAAAACATCGAAGTCCGCGGCGCGCGCGAGCATAATCTAAAGAACATTGATGTGGATATTCCGCGCAATGAACTGGTGGTGATCACCGGATTGTCGGGGTCGGGCAAGTCGTCGCTGGCGTTTGACACGATCTATGCCGAGGGGCAGCGCCGCTATGTTGAATCGCTCTCGGCCTATGCGCGCCAGTTTCTGGATATGATGGAAAAACCGGATGTGGATCACATCACCGGTCTGTCGCCAGCCATTTCGATTGAACAAAAAACCACCTCGAAAAACCCGCGCTCCACCGTCGGCACCGTGACCGAGATTTATGACTATCTGCGCCTGTTGTTCGCCCGTGTCGGCACCCCTTATAGCCCCGCCACAGGCAAGCCGATTGAGGCCCAGCAAGTGCAGGACATGGTTGACCGTGTCATGGCGATGGAAATGGGGCTGCGCGCCTATCTATTGGCGCCAATTGTGCGCGATCGAAAAGGCGAATATCGCAAAGAATTCATGGAGTTGCGCAAGCAAGGGTTTCAGCGTGTCAAGGTTGACGGTGCATTCTACGAGCTGGACGATCCGCCCACATTAGACAAGAAATTCCGCCATGACATCGACGTGGTGGTTGACCGTTTGGTGCTGCGCGAAGGCATGGAGACGCGTCTGGCCGATAGCCTCCGCACCGCGCTTGATCTGGCCGATGGCATCGCCGTTCTGGAAACCGCCCCTGACGAAGGCGAGGCCGAACGCCATGTCTTTAGCGAGAAATTCGCCTGTCCCGTATCAGGTTTCACCATCCCTGAAATCGAACCACGGTTGTTTTCCTTTAACGCGCCCTTTGGGGCCTGCCCTGAATGCGACGGGCTGGGGGTGGAGCTGTTCTTTGATGAGCAACTGGTGGTGCCGGACAAGACCCTGACGCTTTACAAAGGTGCGCTGGCCCCTTGGCGCAAAGGCAAATCGCCGTATTTCCTGCAAACCATCGAAGCCATCGCCAAGCATTATAAATTCAACAAAAGCACCCCGTGGAAAGACCTGGATCCGGCCGTGCAGCACGTGTTTTTGCGTGGTTCTGGCGATGATGAAATCAAGTTCCGCTATGATGAGGGGGGCCGCGTTTACGAGGTCACCCGCGCCTTTGAAGGGGTGATCCCCAACATGCAGCGCCGCTACCGCGAAACTGACAGCAACTGGATCCGCGAAGAATTCGAGCGCTACCAAAACAACCGCCCCTGCAAAGCCTGCGGCGGCTATCGGTTGCGCCCCGAAGCCTTGGCTGTAAAGATTAACGGCCAGCACGCAGGGCAGGTGGTTCAGATGTCGATCCGCGAGGCCTTGGACTGGTTTTCCGAGGTGCCAAAACATCTGGGCAAACAAAAGAACGAGATCGCCAAGGCGATTTTGAAAGAGATCATTGAACGGCTGGGGTTTTTGAACAATGTCGGGTTGGATTATCTGACATTGAGCCGTAATTCCGGCACCCTTTCGGGCGGCGAGAGCCAGCGTATTCGGCTGGCCAGCCAGATTGGTTCTGGCCTCACGGGTGTGTTGTATGTGCTGGATGAACCCTCCATCGGGTTACATCAACGCGACAATGGCCGCCTGCTGGAAACCCTGAAAAACCTGCGCGATCAAGGCAATACAGTGATTGTGGTCGAACATGACGAAGAAGCCATTCGCACCGCCGACTATGTGTTCGACATTGGGCCTGGCGCTGGGGTGCATGGCGGCCAAGTGGTGTCCCACGGCACGCCCGACGTGGTGGCAAATGATCCGGCGTCGCTGACGGGGCAATACCTGACGGGCGCTCGCGAGATCGAAGTGCCTGCCAAACGGCGCAAGGGCAACAAGAAAAAGATCAAGGTGGTCAAGGCGACGGGCAACAATTTGAAATCCGTCACCGCCGAATTTCCCTTGGCCAAATTCACCTGCGTGACGGGCGTCTCGGGTGGCGGCAAATCCACCTTGACCATCGAGACCCTGTTCAAAACCGCCAGCATGCAGCTGAACGGCGCGCGCCAGACCCCATCGCCCTGTGAAACCATCAAAGGGCTTGAGCATCTGGACAAGGTGATCGACATTGATCAACGTGCCATCGGACGAACGCCGCGCTCCAACCCCGCGACCTATACTGGTGCCTTTACGCCGATCCGTGATTGGTTTGCGGGCCTGCCCGAAAGCAAGACCCGTGGCTATAAACCCGGGCGGTTTTCCTTCAACGTTAAGGGGGGGCGTTGCGAGGCCTGTAAAGGCGACGGCTTGATCAAAATCGAGATGCATTTCCTGCCCGATGTTTACGTGATGTGCGAGACCTGCAAGGGCAAACGCTATAATCGTGAAACATTGGAAATCAGGTTCAAAGGCAAGAGCATAGCCGACGTACTTGATATGAATGTTGAAGACGCCCAAGAGTTTTTTAAAGCCGTGCCTGTGATCCGCGACAAGATGGATGCCTTGATGCGGGTGGGGCTTGGATATATCAAAGTTGGCCAGCAGGCGACCACGCTTTCGGGCGGTGAAGCGCAACGGGTGAAACTGTCAAAAGAGCTGTCTAAACGTTCCACAGGGCGTACGCTCTATATCCTGGATGAACCCACGACGGGTCTGCATTTCGAGGACGTTCGCAAACTGCTTGAGGTGCTGCATGAATTGGTTGATCAGGGCAATACCGTGGTGGTGATCGAACACAATCTGGACGTGGTCAAAACCGCTGACTGGATCATCGACATCGGCCCTGAGGGGGGCGATGGGGGCGGTGAAATCGTTGCTGTTGGCACGCCCGAACAGGTCGCCCAAGAGCCGCGCAGCTACACGGGGCAATATTTAAAAGAGATGCTGAAATAACAAAAAGGCCTCGCAATAGAACAGTGCGAGGCCTTTTTATTTCCTGCGATGAGGTCGCTTTAGCTGTTTTTCATCGGGCAGGTTTTGATCCCGAAAATCGAATAAAGCGGACAGCTGGACATCAGGCCGGTTGCCAGCGGGATGATCCCGATCAGCAGGAACGGGCTGGCGTTTTCCATTGTGAAATAGGCGATCAATAGGGCCGCGCCCACGACAACCCGCAGGATACGGTCGAGGTTGCCAACGTTTTTCTTAAACATGAGAAGTCTCCTTGTTTCGTTTCTGAGCCAAAGTTTAATTGATTCTTAATCCGTTGTCTGTGACGTGGTCACACAGCTTCGGTTGCAATGGCCTGCAAGGCGTCTCTGTCAATGATTTGCACAGCCCCTCTGGCGGTTTTGACCCACCCGCGCCGCGACCAGGCATCCAGTCGGCGCGAGATCACCTCGCGGGCACTGCCAACAGCGGTGGCCAGTTCTTGTTGGGTCGCGGTGATTGATCCGCTTTGGTCAATTCGTCCCAACAGGTGGGCCGCCAGACGGCACTCGACCCGTTGAAAGGCGATCTTTTCCAGCAGGTGCATCATGGTTTGCATGCGTCCGGCAAAGGCGGTGAATACAAGGGCTCGGAAGCTGGGAGAATTGTCAAGAAGCTGCAAAAACAATGTCTTAGGTAGCAAAATGACACGGCTATACTCTTCGGCCACGGCCTCGGCGGTGTAATCTTCGCCGCCCATCAGGCCCAATGTGCTCTGAATGCAGGACTGCCCCGGCGTGACCGCATAGAGCAGCATTTCACGCCCTGAGGCGCCGGTTAAAGACACCGAAACCCGTCCTTGCAACACAATCACATAGCCTTTGACCGCATCGCCAGGCGAGAATAGAACGGTGCCCTCAGGCACGTCCACCGGCGTTAATAAATTCAGTCTGGTCGCGGTTTCAGCGTCCAGAGTGGCAAGGTCGGGGGCGTCTTTAACCCAGCCCATCAGCCTCGATGGCGTTTTTCAAAACGGGGGAGCATTGCGCTAAAGTCCATTCCTTCGCCACCTTCCTTCTCAACGAACTGTTCATACAGATCCGTTGCAGAATGCCCCATCGGGGTGTCGGCGTCTACCGCCTCGGCGGCCTGTTGCGACAGGCGCAGATCTTTGAGCATCAGCTCAGCCGCAAAACCGGGTTGGTAGTCATTGTCAGCGGGCGAGGTCGGGCCAACACCGGGGGCGGGGCAATAGGCGTTCATGGTCCATGAATAGCCTGACGAGGTGCTGACCACATCGAACATTTTCTGCCGGTCAAGGCCGAGCTTATCGGCCAGTGCAAAGGCCTCGCAGGTGGCGATCATGGTGACGCCAAGGATCATGTTGTTACAGATTTTGGCGGACTGGCCAGCGCCGGAGGCACCGCAATGCACCGCCTTTTGGCCCATGATGTCAAACAACGGGTTTACCTTGGCAAATCCTGCTTCGGTACCGCCAGCCATAAAGGTCAAGGTGCCGCCGGATGCGCCACCAACACCGCCGGATACTGGGGCGTCTACGGCCATCAGGTCTGCGGTTTCGGCTTGTTCTGCAACCGCACGGGCGCTCTCGACGTCAACTGTCGAGCAATCCAGAAAAACGGCGTCTTTGGTCATGACGGGGATGATTTCGTCGGCCACGGCGCGCAATATCGTGCCGTTTGGCAGCATGGTGATAACCACGTCTTGGCCGGTTGCGGCCTCGATGCCGCTGGAAACTTTGCTCACACCGTCAGGGCAGGGCGCATGCAGGTCGAACCCTGACACGTCATGGCCGGCTTTGGCCAGGTTTGCCGCCATAGGTGCGCCCATATTTCCAAGGCCAATAAATCCGATTTTCATGTCAGTTCTCCTCAAATTTCAACATGTCTGCGCCCAGCGGCTGCAGCATTTTGGCGACGCTCACATATAGGGCATCGTCAAGGGTGTTTTTCCAAGTTGGGTTACGGTCTTTGTCGATGATCGCGGCGCGAATACCCTCAAGGAAATCCGCGTGCTCCATAGAGCGATGTGTGAAACGGTATTCCAGCTCCAAGGCCTTGCGAATGTCGGTGCATCCGCGCAAACGATGGGTTATTTCAACCGAGCAAGCCATGGACAAAGGCGCGTTTCGCCCTAATGATTTCAATGTCTTGGCAGTGAAATCAGTTTCTTCGGAGTTCAAAGACTGCAGGATATCCGCCAGCGTTTCGCCCGCAAAATGATAGGCGATGGCGTCGCTTTGCTCTTTCAGTCTACCCTCGTCTGGTTGCTTTGCAAAGGCGCTGATCTTTTCCACGTCACCGGTTTCGATCAGCGTTGAAATCAACACGGGCCATTCGGATTCTGGCACGAAATAGTCGGCAAATCCGGCGAAAATTGCATCGTCTGGACCTAAGCGTGCGCCGGTTGCACCGATGTATTCGCCCAACCGCCCAGGGGCCATGGCAAGGATCAACGAGCCGCCCACATCCGGCACCAAACCGATGCCGCATTCAGGCATGGAGATCTGGCTGCTCTCGCCGATAATTCGGTGACTGCTATGACAGCCAACCCCGACGCCGCCGCCCATTGTGAAGCCTTGCATAAAGCTGGCCACGGGTTTGGGGAATTCAAACAATTTAGCGTTCATGCGGTATTCATCGCGC
>DEIK01000086.1:12502-14474 GCA_002352425.1 Rhodobacteraceae bacterium UBA2776 | reverse complement strand
AGAGGGTAAGCGTAAAGCGCTTGGCAAATTTGGAAAGGGATAATGGGCGACACGACAGACGGTTCCAGTGACGCGGCGCAAAGCGCGCGGGATGGAGAGACAAGTGCACAGCGCGGCTTTTGGGGTCGCATTATTGGTGCGCTAAGCCCCACAGACAGCAGTGAAAAGACGTCAGGTGACGCGCCGGATACGGTCGCGCCCACGGGCGATGTGCGTGGGATGTTGAACCTGCGCCGGATGTCGCTTGAGGATGTTGCCGTTCCCAAGGCCGAGATCATTTCCGTGCCCGACGACATTAAAAAGGACGATCTGGTCGATCTGTTTCGCAAAAGCGGTTTGACGCGGATCCCAGTTTATACCGACACATTGGACACGCCCATTGGACTGGTGCACCTAAAGGATTTCGCGCTGAAACACGGGTTCAGCAGCAATGGCGGACGGTTCAATTTGAAAAAACTGGTGCGGCCCTTGCTGTTCGCGCCGCCCTCGATGCCGATTGGGGTTTTGCTGCAGAAAATGCAGGCAGAACGCATTCATATGGCTTTGGTGATTGACGAATATGGCGGCGTTGACGGTTTGGTCACGCTGGAGGATCTGGTCGAGCAAGTGATCGGTGAAATCGAAGACGAACATGATCTGGAAGGCGATCAATTCTGGGCCAAAGAGGGGCCGGGCTGTTATCTGGCCTTGGCCCGTACGCCGTTGGATGAATTTGAGGTCGAGATTGGCCGCAAATTAGCGGATGCCCATGAGGACGAGGAAATCGAGACCCTTGGCGGATTGGTGTTCATGCTGTCAGGGCATGTGCCGGCGCGCGGCGAGGTTGTTGTGCATCCCAATGGCCCCGAGTTTGAGATTGTTGAAGCGGACTTGCGCCGGATTAAACGGTTGAGGGTGCGCCTGCCGGAGACAGCGGGTGACTGATTTGGCCACTTGGTCTTTGCGGCGCAAGTTATTGGCGAGCCTGTTTGGTGGGGCCGTTACGGGGTTGGCGCAAGCGCCGTTTTCCTTTGTGTGGTTAGGGGTTTTGGGCTTGGCGGCGGGATTTGTCCTGTTTCGCGCGAGCCAAACCGTTAAACAGGCCGCTTGGGTCGGCTGGGCCTTCGGGGTGGGCTATTTCGGGCTGACCCTAAGCTGGATTGTCGAGCCGTTTTTGGTCGATATCGCACGGCATGGCTGGATGGCCCCTTTCGCGTTGATTGGTATGGCGGGTGGGTTGGCGCTGTTTTGGGCCGCGGCTTTTGGCTTGGCCCGCAAGCAGGGTAGTGGAGCCGCTTTGGTGGTGTTTTGGACCCTCGCAGAAGTGGCCCGCACCTATGTTTTGACAGGGTTTCCTTGGGGGTTGCTGGGCTATATTTGGTTGGACTGGGGGTTGGACCAACTGGCGGCTGTTATAGGGCCGCATGGGTTGACGCTGCTAACATTGGCTGGAATTTGGGTGTCGAATGCTGTGATTAGTCATTCCAAAAGATTGGTTCTGGTGCCAGCTTTAATATTGGCCTGTGTGGCAGCATTTTTTGGTGGCATTTATATTTCCACTCAGGGAATGGAAATAAATTTCACACAGGCGGTTATTAAGGAAGGACAGCAAGATAGGCCGATTGTTCGCCTGATCCAGCCTAATGCGCCGCAACACCAGAAATGGGATCCCGAGATGATCCCTGTGTTTTTTAACCGCAGTTTGGGGTTTACCGCAGCCCCCGCTAAGGGCGCTGAGCCAGATGTTATCATCTGGCCGGAAACCTCGGTGCCCTACTTGCTGAATTCTGCCCAAGGCGCGTTTGAGGTAATTTCGGATGCGGCGGGCACTGTGCCTGTGGTGCTGGGTGTTCAGCGGCGAGATGCCAGCCAGTACTACAATTCTTTGGCGGTGTTGGGGGCGGATGGGTCCATTCAGGACGTTTATGATAAAAGCCATCTGGTGCCGTTTGGTGAGTATATGCCGGGCGGCGCGTTGGCTTCGGCCCTTAAC
>DEIK01000086.1:0-12425 GCA_002352425.1 Rhodobacteraceae bacterium UBA2776 | reverse complement strand
TTTTTCCGGATGAAATCGGTGCAGTGGTGCCGCGTGCCGATTGGTTGTTGCACATCACCAATGACGCGTGGTTTGGCCAGTTTACCGGCCCGCAACAACATCTGGCCCAAGCAAGGTTTCGCGCCATTGAACAGGGCCTACCGATGGTACGGGCCGCCAACACAGGCATTTCAGCGATGATTGACGGCCGTGGGCAGATCACCGCGTCTTTGGGGCTGGGGGTTGCCGGTTTTTTGGACGTGGCATTGCCACCCGCCTTGCCAATCACACCCTATGCGCGTAGCGGCGATCTGCCGGTGTTACTGTTGCTGATTATCTGTGCTGGCCTTCTATTGCTCAAAAGACGCAGGGATAACAGTTGACCCGATAAGGCCAGCGGCGTATCGGAGAGGAATCAAAGTGCCACAACGGCTTCCTGACGTGGCAACGTAATTAAACTGGAGCACTATTCATGACCCGTAAGAATTTCACTTTCACCTCGGAATCCGTTTCTGAGGGGCATCCTGATAAACTGTGTGACCGCATTTCAGATGCTGTTTTGGATGCGTTTTTGGCGGAAGAACCAGAGGCACGTGTGGCCTGCGAAACATTCGCCACCACTAACCGCGTTGTCATTGGCGGCGAAGTTGGCTTGTCGAACAAATCCAAGCTGGACGAATATCTGGGCAAAGTCGATCAGATCGCCCGCGATTGCATCAAAGACATTGGCTATGAGCAAGAGCAATTTCACTGGAACACTGTTGAGGTGACCAATCTGCTGCACCCGCAATCCGCGCATATCGCGCAGGGTGTGGACGCAGGCGCTGACAAGGATGAGGGCGCTGGCGATCAGGGCATCATGTTTGGCTATGCGGTGGATGAAACGCCGGAATTGATGCCAGCCCCGATCCAGTATTCCCACGCCATTTTGCGCCGTTTGGCCGAAGTGCGCAAAGACGGCAGTGAGCCAACCTTGCGCCCTGATGCGAAATCGCAAATTTCGCTGCGCTATGAAGATGGCAAACCCGTTGAAGTGACATCCATCGTGTTGTCCACACAGCACGCGGATGAGGCCCAAACATCGGATGATATTCGCGCCATCGTGGAGCCTTATATCCGCGAAGTTCTGCCAGCCGACTGGGTGACCGAGGCGACCAAGTGGTGGGTGAACCCAACCGGTATCTTTGTGATTGGTGGCCCTGACGGGGATGCTGGTCTAACGGGGCGCAAGATCATCGTTGATACATATGGTGGGGCTGCGCCGCATGGTGGTGGTGCGTTCTCGGGCAAAGACCCGACCAAGGTTGATCGCTCGGCCGCCTATATCGCCCGCTATTTGGCGAAAAACGTGGTGGCGTCTGGCATGGCTAAACGCTGTACGATCCAACTGTCTTATGCGATCGGCATTGCGCGGCCTTTGTCTATCTATTGCGACACATTTGGCACTGGCGAAGTACATGACAGCGTGATTGAAAAAGCCATTGATCAGGTGATTGATCTGACACCACAAGGCATTCGCACCAAGCTGGGCATGAATCGTCCAATCTATGAGCGCACGGCAGCCTATGGCCACTTTGGCCGTGAACCCGAGGCCGATGGTGGGTTCAGCTGGGAAAAAACCGATCTGGTTGAGGCTTTGAAAAAAGCTGTATAAGGCAGGGGAAACCCTCTCGCCTTAACGACAAAGAACAAGAGGGTGGGCCGTCGATGCCCGCCCTTTCTTTTTGGAAAATCTGACACATGACTGAAAAACCTCTTCGCAATTTTTATGGCCGCCTAAAGGGCAAGGGGCTGCGTGATAGCCAAAAAGGGTACTTGAACGAGGATCTGGCCGCGTTATCGCCTGGTTTGGTGAGTTGGGAGGAAAACCCTGACCGAAATCCGTTGGATTTGGACGCGCTTTTTGGGGGCAAGCCTGTTTGGCTAGAGGTAGGTTTTGGCGGTGGTGAGCATTTAGTCCATCAGGCAGCATTGAACCCAGATGTCGGCATCATCGGTTGTGAACCTTACATCAACGGGGTGGCGATGTTGCTGGGGAAGATCCGCAAAGCCAAGGTTGCAAATGTTGCCGTCTATCCCAACGATGTGCGCGATATGTTTGAGGTTTTGCCGGATGGCTCGATTGATCGGGCGTTTTTGCTTTACCCTGATCCGTGGCCCAAGGCGCGGCATCACCGGCGCCGATTTGTAACGCCGGAACATCTGGATCCTTTGGCAAGGGTGTTAAAAAAAGATGCGATCTTTCGTGTGGCGACTGACATTCCTGACTATGTGCGCCAGACGATGGAGCAGATGATGGCGCGGGATGATTTTGAGTGGCTGGCCGAGGGGCCGCAGGATTGGCGCGAGCCTTGGGGGGATTGGATTTCCACGCGGTATGAGCAAAAAGCACTGCGCGAAGATCGGGTGCCGCATTATATGACGTTTCGCAAATTGTAGAGTTTCTTAGGTCTTGAATTTTTCTTGAGGGTTCGTTCGAAACCTTGATGGAATTGTGGCCCTCCCCCTTGAGAAACAGTTCCACTATTCCGGAATAGTGGAACTGTTTTTAAGAAGGTAATATAATATATATCAGCGGCTTATGGAGTTTTAGGTGTTTCCAGAGGCCGACGTGACGCGGGTGGTGATGGATGGAGATCGCAATCCGTTGCGGTTACTTTGATCCAAACGCAATGACCCGCGTCTTTGGCCAAGAATTCGGCGCATCACCACGGGTGGTGCGGGCAAGGATCGCAACCGGGCTGAATCAATAGCGCAGTTCGGCCAGCAGGGCGAAATGATCACTGGGCCATATACCATCAATCATTTGATTGCCTACGATTTGGCACTCGGTGATATGGCCCAACCCATCCGGTTGTGCCCATCCAACGAAAACATAATCTATGCGCCGATCCGGCTCGTAGGTTTGGGCGACGTTCGGGTTGATGTTGTCCCACGTATATCCAACCCCACGATCCGTGCCGAAATGCCAGGCGTCATGAAACACCAGATCGCCCACCGGACAACTGGTTTGCCCTGTCATCATGCGGATTTCTTCGGAATGCGGGTCTGCGTTGAAATCGCCACAAACCACGGGCGGGAAAGTCCAGGCACGGTTTTTCTTGCAGGTGTCTTTGACGAATTGCATCAACTCGGTGATTTGACGTTGTCGAATATGGCTGTGGTGTTGTTGCCAGTTTAGGTGGGTGCAAAAAACAGGAATTGTGCCGCGTGGCCCCTCTATTTCCGCATGGACGGCCACGCGCATTTCCTCGGCGTTTTTTTGATCATAAAGCGCGATAATGTCGTGATTTTTGATCGGCCAGCGCGACATAATTGCATTGCCCATGCGTATGTCATTCATGTTGGCACCGGGCGCGTAAACATGATGATACCCCAAGTCGGCGGCCAGCTTTTCAGCGAAATTGGTGCCGTGTTCGCCCCAGATCTCCTGTAGGCAAATCACGTCGGCGTCCAGATCACGCAGGACTTGCAAAATGGCTGGGGCGCGTTCGCGCCAGGGGCCAAATTGCCACCAGACATTCCAGCTAACAACGCGCAGTCGGGTTTCAATCAGCGGTGAAGACTTGCGTTGTAACATTGGGTTATCCGTTCGTGTCGCGCATTGCATTGATGTGATTAAAAGAATGCCAGTAATTTTGCAGTTGCGATAGTTTTTTGTCTGATAATTGGCTGTCCTTAACGCAGCATTCACTGTTTTTCTGCATTGCTGAAAGGGGCGAACCTTGCGGGTCCTGTGGACAACACTTGAAGATGGAATGAATTGGGCATGAATGAAGAACTGATTGAAATTGGCGGGTTGAGTAGTGATCGGGCGTGGGACTGGGAAAATGCATACTTCTGGTTCAGCAATCCGGCTCGGGTGAATAAATTTTTAGCGCACTATGAACTTTACAAACTGATCCTGAATTTGCCGGGGGATGTGTTCGAAATGGGGGTGTTTAAGGCGGGAACGATGATCCGTTGGGCCAGCTTCCGACAGTTGCTGGAAAACAGCTATTCCCGTCGGATTGTGGGGTTTGATACCTTTGGCAAATTCCCGACAAAGGGAGTCGAGCTGGATGCTGATCTGGAATATGTCGAAGCATTCTCAAATTGGGCGGGGGATGCGTTGCCCCGTGATCAGGTTGAAAAATTACTGTGTCGCAAAGGGTTCAAAAACTTTGAGCTGCTGGAGGGCAATGTCAGCGATACCTTGCCGCATTTTGTAATGAACAATCCGGCGTGTCGCATTGCGCTGCTGCATTTGGACTTGAACGTGAAAGAGCCGACCGAGTTTGCACTTGAAGCGCTTTACGATCGTGTCGTCCCAGGCGGGCTGATCGTGATTGACGACTATACAACAGTGGTCGGTGCGACCGAAGCGATTGATGATCTGGCGGCGGATAAAGGGCTCAAAATCGAAAAGCTGTCGCTTCATTCATTGCCGGCATTTATTCGTAAACCCAAACCTGATTTCGAAGAGCTATAAATGCGAAAGGGCAGGGATTGAACCCGCCCTTTGTTTCCCTTGCGCTGGGGCAAATTCTAAATGATCGCCTCGAACAGCGCTTTTGTATTCTCTGTGGTCATTTCAACGGGGTTGCCGCCAGTGCTTGGGTCTTTCAGGGCCATTTCGGTCAATTCATCCAGACGGTCTGTTCCGACACCCATTTCCGACAGTTTGCGTGGGATTTTCATGGAATCGTTAAATTCCTGAACGAAGTCGCAAAACCCTGAAAATCCGCCTTTGATACCCAGATAGGCTGCAACATTGTCAAACCGATCCGCAATCACGGGGGCATTCATTTGCAACACGGCCGGCATACAAACCGCGTTGGTGGTGCCGTGGTGGGTGTTGTAAACCGCACCAATCGGATGGGACAACGCATGGATCGCGCCCAGGCCTTTTTGGAATGCGGTCGCCCCCATGGCGGCGGCTGACATCATATGTGCGCGGGCCTCGATATCGGTGCCGTCGGCATAGGCGCGGGGCAGGTAGTCCTTGACCAGACGCATACCTTCCAGCGCGATACCTTGAGACATCGGATGGTAATGCGGGCTGGAGTAGGCCTCGACACAATGGGCAAAAGCATCCAGCCCAGTACCCGCTGTGAAAAATTGCGGCATGCCGACGGTCAGTTCGGGATCGCAAATCACCACGCTGGGTAAAACTTTGGGGTGAAAGATGATCTTTTTTACATGTGTCACACTGTCGGTGATCACTGAAGCACGGCCGACTTCGGACCCCGTGCCCGCCGTGGTGGGCACCGCGATGATCGGCGCGATCACATCAGGGTTGGCGCGGGTCCACCAGTCGCCGACGTCCTCAAAATCCCAGATCGGGCGGGTTTGGCCGGCCTGAAAGGCAATCATTTTGCCCAGATCCAGCGCCGAGCCGCCGCCAAAGGCAATCACCCCGTCATGGCCGCCAGAGCGAAAAGCGATGATACCAGCATCAAGATTTTTCTCGGTCGGGTTTGCGTCAACCTCTGAAAATAGTGCGCGGCCAAGGCCTGCTGCCTCCATCAAATCCAGTGTGTATGTGGTGATATCGAGCGAAGCCAGCCCCTTGTCGGTGACCAATAATGGCCGCCCCATGCCCGCCGCCGCACAGGCGTCAGCGATTTCAGCAATGCGACCGGCACCAAAGCGCATGGCGGTTGGGTAGGACCAATTGTTTGTAAGGTTCATAGTGTCAGGCCTTTTTCAGATGGTAGGATTTGGGACGTGTCAGATTGTGGTAACCAATGACGGACAGACCGCCGCCACGCCCGGTGTTTTTGCAGCCGGTCCAACACAGTCCCGGATCCAGATAATCGGCACGGTTCATGAACACGGTGCCGGTTTCGATTTGCTGGCCAATTGTCTCGGCACGCGCGATGTCGTTGGTCCATAGCGAGGCTGTTAAACCAAACTCACTGTCGTTCATCAGCGCGATGGCCTCGGCGTCGTCTTTGACCTTCATGATGCCCACAACAGGCCCAAAACTTTCGTCACGCATCACTCGCATGGAATGATCCACATCGACCAGAATTTGAGGCATCAGGTATGCGCCGCCGTCATCTTCGGGGAACAGGGCCGGGTCAACCAAGGCGGTTGCGCCAGCGGCGATTGCCTCGCTGGTTTGGGCACGGACTTCGGCGGCGAAACGCGCATGTGCCATTGGACCAAGCGTGGTTTCGGCGTCCAAGGGGTTGCCCAGTTTGTAGCCACTTACGATCGCCACGGCCTTTTGCACAAAGGCGTCAAACAGGCTCTCGACCACGTAAATCCGCTCGATGCCACAGCAGCATTGGCCCGCGTTGAACATTGCGCCATCAATCAATGTGTCGACGGCGGCGTCCAGGTCGGCGTCTTCCATAACGTAACCCGGGTCTTTGCCGCCAAGCTCTAGTCCGACACCTGTGAAGGTGCCAGCCGCCGCTTGCTCCATTGCTTTGCCGCCGCCAACCGAACCTGTGAAATTCACAAACCCAAAGGATTTGGCGGCAATCAGGTCAGATGTCGTATCATGGCCTAAAAACACGTTTTGAAACACGTCCGTCGGGATGCCAACCGCGTGAAAGGCCTCGGCCATGCGCTCGCCGACCAGCGGGGTTTGGCTGGCGTGTTTTAGCATCACCGCATTGCCCGCGATCAGGGCAGGTGCAACCGTATTGATCGCGGTCATAAAGGGGTAGTTCCACGGCGCAACGACCAAGACAACACCGTGCGCTTCGCGTTCAATGTAGCGTTTGAAATTGTCGCTGTCCTCGACCATGATCGGGGCCAAAGCCTCGGTTGCAATGTCGGCCATGTGGCTGGCGCGCTCGTTAAAACCGCCGAATTCGCCGCCATAGCGCACGGGGCGGCCCATTTGATGCGCCAATTCGGTGACGATCACGTCGTTCATTTCGCCAACGCGGGCAACCCCGTCGCGCACCAGTTGGATGCGTTCAGCCAATGGGCGCGCGGCCCATGATTTTTGCGCACCCTTAGCACGGGCGACTGCGGCGCTGGCCTCGGACATGGATTGCAGCGGGCGCTCGGCCAAGATTGATCCATCAATCGGCGAGACACATTTGAGGGTGTTTGTCATGATCTATGCTCTTTCAAATCCACGGGCGATTTCATAATCGGTGACGACTTTGTCGAACTCTTCTTGCTCCCAGGTCGCCGCGCGGGTGTAGTGGTCAACGACGTCATCGCCAAGAGCCTTTCGCAACATTTTTGAAGCGTTTAAAGCATCGCCTGCGTCGCGCAAATTGGCGGGGATGTTGTCGACAGTTTTGTCGGCATAGGCGTCGCCGGTTAGGGGCGCGCCGAGGTCCAGTTTTTCCTCAACGCCGGCCAGACCTGCGGCCAATTGTGCGGCCATCGCCAGATAGGGGTTCATGTCAGAGCCACCGATGCGGCATTCGACCCGCACTGATTTGGTGCCTTCGCCACACAGGCGGAACCCGGCGGTGCGATTGTCAACAGACCAGGCAGTGCCGGTAGGGGCGAAGGTGCCCTTTTGAAAGCGTTTATAGCTGTTGATGTAGGGGGCCAGAAAATAGGTGTAGTCGGGGGCGTATTTGATCATGCCAGCGATATAGCTGCGCATTAAATCGGACATGCCGTGGGGTTTGTCTGCGTCATAAAACAGCGATGCGCCGTCTTTCCACAAGGACTGATGCACGTGTGACGAGCTGCCGACGCGGTCCGCGTGCCATTTGGGCAGGAAGGTCACGGCGTGGCCCTTGGCCCAGGCAATTTCCTTGATCGCGTGTTTGGCGATGCTGTGGTTGTCTGCGCAATCCAGCGGCGCGCCGTATTTGATGTTCAACTCTTCTTGGCCCGCCTCGGCCTCGCCCTTGCTGCCTTCAACGGGAACCCCCGCCGCCAGCAGGTGGTTGCGGATCGGGCGCATGATGCCCTCTTCCTTGGTGGTCTGCAGGATGTGGTAGTCTTCGTTATAGGCGCTGATCGGTTCCAGGTTTTGAAATCCGTCGGCCCGGATTTCATCAAATGTTTTGGCGAAGAGGAAAAATTCGAGTTCCGTCGCCATCATCGCGTCCATGCCCATGTCATGTAGGCGCGCGATCTGGCGTTTCAGCACGGCGCGGGGTGAATGTGGCACGTCATTGCCGTGGTGATCCAACACGTCACAAAGCACCATCGCTGTGCCCTCCAACCATGGCATCGGGCGAATGGTGTCCAAATCTGGCTTCATAACATAGTCGCCGTAACCGGATTCCCAACTGGTCGAAGCATACCCCTCGGGTGTGGCCATTTCCAAATCGGTGGCCAGCAAATAGTTGCAGCAATGGGTTTCCTTATAGGCCCCATCGACGAAATATTGCGCCACCATGCGTTTGCCCATTAGGCGGCCCTGCATGTCGACCATCACGGTCAAAACTGTATCAATGCTACCGTCGGCAACCTGTTTCTTTAGTGCGTCAAACGTCAGGGGGGCTGTCATGGTCGATCTCGCTTTTATGGTCACCAATTTGGGCGTGCTGTGGACCAATATAGAGGGTGTTTTGATCAAAAGGTAAAGACATTAGATTTCGGATTGCGCAATTCTATGGTGTGGCTACAGCTCGGTTTCTATGTCGGGCGCTGTGGTTGATTTGGCAACGCAAAAGCATTTGTTAACGCAAGATTGTGGGCAGGTGTTTTGCCTCAAGCGTTGGGACCACCCAATCGGCACCACTGAAATCATCGCGGTCGGTGTAGGCGGATGGCGTTACCAGCACGGGCAGATCTGCGCCAATTGCTGACAAAACGCCGTTGCGGCTGTCTTCGAAAGCGAGGCAGTCGCTGGCGGGCAGGCCCAGTTGTTTGAGTGCCAGCAAAAACACGTCAGGGGCAGGTTTTTTCTGTGCCACCATGTCGCCCGCGGCCACGTAGTCGAACACTTCTAAGGCCGGTTTGCCCCAGCAGCATTGGCACAAGGCTTCGACATTCGGGGTGTTGGTTGTGGTGGCGACAGCGAGTTTTCGACCGCGCGCCCGCGCCGCCGTGATCAGATCGGCGACACCGTCGCGTAATTTCAACTGACCCGCCGCCAAAATTGCGCCGTAGGCGGCGGTCTTCTCGACGTGCAGTTTGGCGATTTCGTCATCCGCTAGGCGGTGCGCGCCTTCGGGCAGGGTTTGCTGATGGGCACCTATGCGTTCTTTACCACCCGTGGTTTTTAGCAGACGGCGATAGTCATCGACCGTCCAGTTCCAATCCAAACCCCATGCTTTGAACGTGCTGTTAAAGGCCGCGCGGTGGGCTTCTTCGGTTTCGGCCAAGGTGCCGTCGACGTCAAAGATCAACGCCCGCAGGGTCATTTAAATAATGTTTCGATATAGGGGCCGAGGGCTGCGAAATCATCAAAGGCAAAATCATGCGGCAGTTTTTCCACAGGCACTTTGCGATACCCCTGTGTGAACAGTGCCATGGGTTGATTGGCACGATCTGCGGTTTCAGCATCGACTTCGCTATCGCCAACGTAAAGGCAGCGGTCAGTACCAAGCAATTTTAGCGCATGCAGCAGGGGGGCAGGGTCGGGTTTCTTTTGCTCCAATGTGTCGCCACCGACCACCACGTCGAAATAAAATTCGATGTCCAGCATGTCGAGGATCAGGCGGGCCGGGGCTTCGGGTTTGTTGGTGCAAACGGCCAAGCGGTGGCCCTTGGCGATTAAGGTGTCCAACAATGACAGCAGGTTTGGATAGAGTGTGGTCAGGGTCGCAGGGTCTTGGTTGTAGAACTTCATAAAGCTGCGGATCAGGCGGTTGTGTTCGGCCATCGGGATATCGGCGGCTGTCATGGCGCGTTCAACCAGTTTTGGCACACCGTTGCCGATATAGGTGATCACGGTTTCCAGACTGGGGGCGGGCGCGTTTTCCTGTGCCAGCATTTTCACGCAGGCCGCGTGCAAGTCGGGCGCGCTGTCGATCAGGGTGCCGTCCAAATCAAAAACGATGGGTATCATGCGGTTTTCCATTTGATTGAGCAACCGATTGAGGGGATTTGGTCAACAGGGCCAATACCCGTTTCAGCCACTTGTTTCATTGCCTCATAGAGGTCACGGTTTAGGTTATCCGGTGTTGCGTTGCGGCCCGAGGAGTCTAGGCGGCCGCGGTATTGCAACTCCATGTTCGCGTTAAAGCCAAAGAAATCCGGTGTGCAGGCGGCGTCGTATGCGCGGGCCACGGCTTGGCTTTCATCATGCAGGTAGGGGAACGGAAAATCCTGTTTTTGCATGTTTTCAAAACTGTCGTCAGGATAGGTGTCAGCGTCATTGGCGTTGATCGCAATCACACCGATGCCCAGTTTTTGTAAATCACGCGCATCGCGGGCCAGCTTATCACGGATCGAAATCACATAGGGGCAGTGATTGCAGATGAACATGATTAGGGTGCCGTTTTCGCCCCGAATATCACTTAGCGCATAGGCCTTGCCGTCGGTGGCAGGCAGGGAGAAACCCGGCGCTGGCCAGTTGAAATCGCAGACGGGTGGGGTTGCGGCCATAATCGGTCTCCAGTTCTATTGCGCTGCCGTGGCCGCGTCACGGATGGCACGGATGTTTTTGCCGTAGACTTCGGGCATGTCAACCGAGCCGCCCGTGAACACAGCTGAACCCGCCACCAAAACATCCGCACCTGCGGCGGCCATTAGGGGCGCGGTTTCAGGGGTGATGCCACCATCAATCTCGATGTGGATTGGACGATCACCAATCATGGCACGAAGTTTTTTGACTTTGTTGATCTGCGAGTGGATGAATTTTTGACCGCCAAAACCGGGATTTACGGTCATCACGACAAACATATCAATCATATCAAGCAGATATTCGATGTCCCCGATGCCTGTCCCCGGATTTAGGGCAAGGCCAGATTTGACACCTGCCGCCCGGATGGCTTGCAAAGTGCGGTGTGGATGTGTGGTGGCTTCGAGGTGGGCCGAGATATAGTCGGCACCGGCTGCCGCATAAGCGTCGATGTACTGATCCACAGGTGCAATCATCAAATGCACGTCCATCACCGTTTTCACATGCGGGCGAAACGCGGCGACTGCAGGGGGGCCAAAGGTCAGATTAGGCACGAAATGGCCATCCATGACATCGACATGGACCCAATCACAACCCTGATCTTCAATGGCACGAATTTCTTGGCCAAAGTTGGCAAAATCAGCGGAAAGGATCGACGGGGCGATTTTGATGGAGCGATCAAAGGTCATGGTTCAATTCCTGTTTGTTTGACGTTAACGCGCGGTGGGCGGAATTTTGAAAAATTCCGGTTTGATTTCTTTGAAAGAAATCTTTCCCCTTCGCGTTTAGGTTCATGCGATTTGCGGGTCAAGGGATCCGTCGGCATAACGCTTGGCCATATCGTCCATCGGGATGACGGTGATACTGGCTGCATTGCCTGCTGTGCCGAATCGCTCAAAGCGATCTTTGACCAGTTTTTGCATTTCATTCATTGCGGGGATCATGAATTTTCGAGGATCAAATTCGGTCGGGTTCTCTACCGCTACTTTGCGGAATTGACCCGTCAGGGCCATGCGGTTGTCAGTGTCGATGTTGACTTTGCGCACGCCCATTTTGATGCCCTTCTCTATTTCCTCGACCGGAACGCCGTAGGTTTGCGGCATTTCGCCACCGTAGGCATTGATCAGGTCTTGCAAGTATTGCGGCACCGAGGATGAGCCGTGCATCACCAAATGGGTGCCCGGCAATTTGGCATGGATCGCAGCGATTTGGCTCATGGCCAAGGTCTCGCCGGTGGGTTTGCTAGAGAATTTATAGGCCCCATGTGAGGTACCACAAGCGATGGCCAGCGCGTCGACTTTGGTTTTCCGAACAAAATCCACCGCTTCGTCCGGGTCGGTCAACAATTGTTCCATCGACAATTTCCCAACAGCGCCAGAACCGTCCTCCTCGGCGGCTTCGCCGGTCTCCAGCGATCCCAGCACACCCAATTCGCCCTCAACAGAGGCCCCGACCCAATGCGCCATTCGGGAAACCCGTTCGGTGATATCGACGTTATAGTCAAAATCAGCAGGGGTTTTCATATCAGCCTTGAGTGAGCCGTCCATCATCACCGAGGTAAACCCGTGGCGAATGGCCGATGAGCAGGTTTGCTCGTTATTGCCGTGGTCCTGATGCATACACAGCGGGATATGCGGATACATTTCGGCCAGCGCCTGAATCATATGACGCAGCATAATGTCGCCGGCATAAGAGCGCGCCCCGCGCGAGGCTTGCATGATCACGGGCGCGTCGCATTCATTGGCGGCGGCCATGATGGCAAGGCCCTGTTCCATATTGTTGATATTGAAAGCTGGCACGCCATAGTCGTTCTCGGCGGCGTGATCCAGCAGTTGACGCAATGTGATGAGTGCCATGATGTTTGATCCTTTGTTAAGCAGCTTTTGCAGTTCGAGTTGGGGAGTGGCTTGGCCATTGAGCCATTAGATCAAGGCGCCCATAGCAACAGCCGTGTCGGACA
>DEIK01000115.1:1656-4177 GCA_002352425.1 Rhodobacteraceae bacterium UBA2776 | reverse complement strand
GAGGAGGCGATGCTGGTCATTGAGACATCTCGCGAGGCCGAACCGATGCGGTTCTCTCGCAAACCGGGATACCGGGCACCAATGCTCTCTACCAGCCTTGGACGTGCCTATCTTGCCTTTTGCCCGGAAGAAGAACGGCAGGCTTTCCTACAGCGCGCGCAGGAAAATTCCGCGCCAGAATTCGCTCTTTCGCGTGAGCCAGATGCCTTGGAGGCACTGCTTGAGACCGTACGGGCGCAGGGCTATGCGACCATGGATGAAAGCTATTCAAGCGAATACTATGATTCCCAGTTCTTTAGCATCGGTGTTCCGATCCGCAGCCAATGGCGTGTGTTTGGTGCCATGAATATCATCTATCTGCGCCAGACCATGAGGCCCGATGAGGCCCGAGATCAGTTTCTTGGCGCATTGACGGACGTCGCCGATAGGTTAGCTGCGAAGCTCGAAGCGGCTTCAGGCGACACCAACTGATTGGGAGTGAGAAAAACCTGGGGGCCGTTTTTTCCATTCCATAAGCACCAACGCTACGTTTGCGCGGGGTGTTTGAAATTCTCCCCTCCTATGGAAAACTAAATCAGCGATGGACTTTCAGCACAACACGCGTTTTCCAGCAGAATAATATTAATCGTTACAACCGTCATTCGATCATGATGAAGGGGTCGTGTGTGGGTGCCCCCGGTTTTGCTGATTAGTTTACTTCAATCGACGCCCATATTTTCCAGAGCATTCCTTGCTTACCGATACGTAACTTTTTGACGTATCGGGTTCTTATGAGGCGATAACTTTTTGTAATTTATAGATCTCGTTCTTGGTAATCATTGCCCAGATTTGACGTGCCATCTTGTTTGCCAATGCAATAGCAGCCACTATTTTGAGTTTTCGGTCGAGCTTGTCTTGGAGACAAGGCTCACCCTGAATAATTGACCGTTGCTCGATGCGGTTAATCCTGCGCCCGAGAAGCGAGTCATACAGACATGACAACACCGTTCTCTGTCATTCGAGGTTCCGCTTTCCTCTGGGCAGAATGCAATGTTCCCAGGCAGCGCATCAGAAGACATTGATCTCTAACGCGCTGCCGCATTTAGGCATAATTTGCAGTCCGACGAACTTTTCTTGGGGGACCGCTGGGCCGATGCGTTTATTTGGCTGTGAATCCGCCATCCACGGGCAGCGCAACTCCGGTGACATAGCTGGACTCGTCGGAAGCCAGCCAAAGGGCTGCATTGGCCATGTCTTCGGCTACGGCAATACGCCCAAGCGGGATTGCATTCATCATCATGGTTTTGTTGCGTTCGGCTTCTTCTACGTCGCCCTTGCGACTAGTAAATTCAAATCCCATAGGCGTTTCCGTCAGGCCCGGACAAATGACGTTCACGCGGACATTGTCAGGCGCAAAAGTCTGGCACAAGGATTTTGTCAGGCCGACAATGCCGAATTTGGCTGTCGAATAAAGCGGGCTCCACATCGAACCGACAAGGCCGGAAACCGACGCGGTAAAGATGATGGACCCACCGCCGCGTTTACGCATGTGGCCGACTGCTTCGCCTGCGCCGATCACGGCGGAATCAATGTTGATGGCCATGGATTTGTGAAAGGCCTTCATGTCGACCTGTTCGATGCCTGCAGGGCCGGGAACGCCGGCATGGGCCCACAGAACGTCGATCCCGCCAAGTTCTGCCGCAGCTTGATTGAGGCTATCGCGGGCTCCGTCATGGGTGGACAGGTCTGCGGCGATGGTCACGATATCATGACCCTTTGCTGCCAAATCTGATTTCAGCGAGGCCAGGCTGGCTTCGTCGATGTCGATGGCCGCAACGCGGGCACCTTCGCTTGCAAACCGCTCTACGGCGGCGCGGCCCATGCCTGATGCGGCGGCTGTGATGACTGCCAGTTTGTTTTCAAGGCGCATTATTTTCTCCTCAGAAGTTGATTATTGTTCGTAAGCGTCGGGGTATTGGCCGGTCGTACTGATGACCGATGTTCGGGTTTCGAGATACCCGTCGAGACCTTCGGTGCCACCCTCGCGGCCCCAGCCGCTTGCGCCGAATCCGCCATAAGGCATAGGCCAGCGAATAAAGCGGAAGGTGTTGACCCAAACGGTGCCAGCGTTAATTCTCGATGAAACCCGGTGCGCACGACCAACGTCGCGGGTCCATAACCCGGCCGTCAAACCATAGGGCGTGCCATTTGCGATTGAAATCGCCTCTTCTTCGCCGTCGAAGGGGATCAGCGATGCAACCGGCCCGAAAATTTCCTCTTGGGCGATGCGCATATCGTTGTTGACACCGGCAAAGACGGTTGGGGCAACGAAATAGCCATCTGCCAGATCACCGCTTTCTAAGCGCTTGCCGCCAGCCACCAGTTCCGCACCTTCAGCTTGCCCAATGTCGATATAGGATAGCGTTTTTTCAAGCTGCTCCTGATGCGCCTGAGGCCCCATATGTGTGGCGTCGTCCAGAGGTTTGCCAACCCGTACTTTGGCGGCGCGCTTGGAAAACTGTTCGACCACCTGATCGTAAAC
>DEIK01000115.1:1010-1573 GCA_002352425.1 Rhodobacteraceae bacterium UBA2776 | reverse complement strand
GCCGGTTCAAGATCGGCGTCACCGAAAATGATGTTGGGGGCCTTGCCACCCAATTCAAATGTGAACCGTTTGAAATTGTTACCGCTGTTTCGTAGCAATGTCTGGGCTGTTGAACCTTCACCGGTAAAGGCGATCTTGTTAACATCGGGGTGTTCAACAAGCCGAGCGCCGGCCGCGTTAGCCCCAAACCCGGGGACAACATTGAAGACCCCGGGTGGGAATCCGGCTTCTTCAGCGATCCGCGCCAGTTCCAGCGCCGTAACCGGGGTTTGTTCTGCGGGCTTGAGCACAACAGTGCAACCGGCGGCCAAAGCAGGCGCAATTTTCCAGATCGTGGTCAGCATCGGCGCATTCCAGGGGGTGATCGCACCGACCACACCAACCGGAACCCTTGTGGTATACACATGAACCGTGTCGTCAAACGGGATCGTCCGCCCGTCCAACTTATCCGTGAGCGAAGCATACCACTGGATCCAGTTGTGATGTGACCCCAGATCAGCGCGGGATTCGCGAATTGCGCGACCTGAATCACGGGTTTCCAGAATTGCCATGTCCGGCGCGCT
>DEIK01000115.1:0-961 GCA_002352425.1 Rhodobacteraceae bacterium UBA2776 | reverse complement strand
CGCCCCCAAGTGCCTTCAAACGCTTCGCGCGCGGCGGCAACCGCCTGGTCAATATCGTCTGGTCCGCCATAGGCGACATGGGCCCAGACCTGACCTGTTGAGGGATCAATGCTGTCAATGGTCCCGCCGTCGCGCGGTTTCACCCACTCGCCGTTAATGAAAATTTTATCATAGGTTAGGACGTCCGACATCAGGTCGGCTGTGCTTCTGGCTAGCAACATCTTCTTGAGTTTCCTGTCTTTGAACGTTTGATCCGCAGGGCCAAATCGCGTTTGACGGCTTCGGCTGAACGGGCCTGAGAATAGACTTCTGTGTTGATGCAGGCCAATGTCATGCCATCTGGGGCAATCCCGGAAGTAGAAGAACGGCCCGTCGAATTACAATGGCCCGAATTGTTGACGATTAGCTGACATTTATCTTTCAAGATCCGTTGTCTGCGAGACCCACTATGATCCGCCGCCGACGTTTTCTTTACAATTTGCAATGTCATACTCACCCACTCCCATGTTGTTTATGGAAGCAATCTTTGTGCCAAAATCTCAGCCATGGATTTCGTAATATTATCCGATCCTTAGGGGGCCGAGCCCTCCGATCGGTACGCCAATTTGAGAATCGTGCATTCGCATATTCTCATTTTTGGATTCTGCAGCATAAAGGCATGTAATCTATTTGCGGGGTTATTTCATTTGATTGGGATTTTGTTTGCATCTGTAAATCAGCCCCGGTTTCGCGTGCGTAGCTGGTCCAGCTGAATTTGGGGATCAGTCCCCCAGGTCAGCGCCAAGCCGGGTTGATACCTGTTCAGTGATTTGCTTCAGGCTGGAGATGACGTTTTGTCGGTTTTCCAGTCGTTGATCATGGGAAGCCATCGAAATTGAAATTGCGGCTACTGGTTGATTGGTAAAATCCAGGACGGTGCTTGCAATCGAGACAATGCCTTCGTTCACTTCCTGATCATCCA
>DEIK01000110.1 GCA_002352425.1 Rhodobacteraceae bacterium UBA2776 | reverse complement strand
AGAGTGGCCAAACAAAAAAGAGCAGGTATATGGAAACTGAGACCCTTGCGATGGCGCAGGAGATTGATTTCTCCTTTTTGGCGCTTTTCTTGCGTGCAACCCTTACAGTGAAACTGGTGATGCTGCTGTTGATCGTGGCGTCATTTTGGTCATGGTCGATCATTATCACTAAAACCATCGCCTACCGCCGAACGCGGGCCGAGGCCGAAGTTTTTGACCGCGATTTTTGGTCCGGTGAGCCGTTGGACGAATTGTTCGACAAAATCGGATCCGCACCGGATGGACCTGCCGAGAAAGTATTTGCTGCCGGCATGATGGAGTGGCGGCGTAGTCACCGCGAAGATGGCGGGTTAATTGCCGGCGCTCAGGCGCGCATTGACCGCTCTATGGATGTGGCAATTGCCAAAGAATCCGAAAAGTTGAACAGTGGCATGTCGTTTATCGCGACCGTTGGATCAACCGCGCCGTTTGTTGGTCTGTTTGGTACCGTGTGGGGCATCATGAACGCGTTTATCGAGATTGCCCAACAGCAAAGCACCAATCTGGCCGTGGTTGCGCCAGGTATTGCCGAGGCTTTGTTGGCAACGGGCTTGGGCCTGTTGGCCGCGATCCCGGCTGTTGTGTTTTATAACAAGCTGTCTTCGGACAGTGACCGGATTATTTCGGGATACGAGGCATTTGCGGATGAATTTGCAACGATCCTAAGCCGTCAGTTGGACAGCTGATATGGCAAGCGTCATTCAAAAGAACCAGAGCGGGCGGCGACGTCGGCGGCGGCGTGGGGGCAATGCCAATGCGATGAGCGAAATCAACATTACCCCTTTCGTGGATGTGATGTTGGTGTTGTTGATCATCTTTATGGTGGCCGCGCCTTTGGTGACGGTCGGGGTTCCGGTGAAACTGCCGGAAACCGCTGCCAGTGCGTTGCCCAGCCAGCAAGAGGAACCGCTGACCATCACGCTGACGGCGGATGGGCTGATCATGGTGCAGGAAACCGAAATTGGTATGGATCAGTTGATCCCGAAATTGCGCGCGATTGCAGCCGAGCGCGAGAGCGACATGATATTCCTGCGCGCAGATGGCACCTTGGCCTATGACAGTTTTGCCAAGGTGATGGGCGCGCTGAATGCGGGCGGATTTTCCAACATTGGGTTGGTGACGGAGTCTGGTGGGCCTGCATTAGACGGTAACGGCGGCTAAACGTATGGCAACGGGCCACTATATATCAGGCATTGGGCATGGTGCTCTGTTGGCTTGGGCTTTGATTGGCGGGCTGTTTTCGCGTGTGCCCGAGGACAAGATGGAAGTGGCCGAGGTGTCGATCATTTCGTCCGAGGAATTTGCTGCGTTGAGTGCGCCGCAACCCGCGCCCGATGTTGTGCCAGATGTCCCTACACCACCCCAGCCCGTGATTGAAGATACGCCCGAGCCGCCTGTGGTTGAGGCGCCGCCCGAAGTTCCTACTCCGCCAGTTGAAGAGACCCCGCCGCCAGTGGATGTTGCCCCCGATGTGGTCGAAGCGCCGCCGCCTTTGCCCGATCCAGTAGAACAGCCGCCCGAAGTGGTTGAGCCGCCCGTTGACAATACGCCTGTGGTTTTGGCCCCCCCTGCCACAACGTCCTCGCCCCGCCCGGCCCCTCGTGTAGCCCCGACACCTGTCGAGGCCCCGCCGCCTGATACAGCGGTGGCAGAAGAGGTGCAGGAGGTTGCGGCGCCGGACACAGAGACATCGACGCCAAGCGAAGTAGAAGAAGCCACGGCGCCGGAAGAAGCCACCGACGCAATTGTAACCGAAGCGGATGAGCCACCCAGTTCGGCTCCGACCAGATCGTCGCGCCCGGCGGTTCGACCACAGCGCCCCACGCCGTCAGTTGAAACAGCCGCGGCCACCACGGACAGCACACGCGATGCGATTGCCGAGGCTTTGGCTGAGGCGCAGCAAGATACAGCTGCTGCGCAACCCACTGCGCCGGCTGGTCCGCCGATGACTGGGGGCGAAAAGGACGCGTTTTTGGTCGATGTGCGGCGGTGCTGGAATGTTGGGGCCTTGTCCACCGCGGCCTTGCAAACCAAGGTCGTTGTGCGGTTCGAAATGGCGCAAACCGGCAAACCAAATGTGGGCTCGATCCGGATGACGGGGTTTGAGGGGGGCAGTGAAGCCTCTGCCAAACAAGCCTATGAAGCGGCGCGCCGGGCGATTATTCGTTGTGGTGCGACTGGCTATAAATTGCCGATTGAAAAATACGAGCAGTGGAAAATTATTAACATTACCTTTAACCCTAGCAATAGGAGTCTTAGATGATCTTGTCCCGAATTACGGCCTTTCTTTTGGCGGCTGCAGTCGTTTTGATGAGCCTGCCAATGGCGGCTTTGGCTGAATTGAACCTTGAATTGGATGATCCCAATATCGAGCCTATGCCCTTTGCGGTGCCGACTTTCGTGGCGGAAAATGCCGAGGCCAGCGCGTTTGCCAACCAAATCGCCCGCGTGGTTGCCGAGGATTTAACAGGCACTGGATTGTTCCGCGAAATATCAAAAGACGCGTACATCTCGACAGTGACGAATTTCAACAGCCCAGTGCAATATGCCGACTGGAAAGCGATCAATGCGCAGGCGCTGATTGTTGGGGCGGTCAATATGAACGGCAACAACGTCACTGTCAAATTCCGTCTATTCGATGTGTTCTCGGGCGCGGCGCTGGGGGATGGGCTGCAATTTGGCGGCACCACAACCAGTTGGCGGCGCATGGCGCATAAGGTGGCGGATGCGGCCTATAGCCGGATCACGGGTGAGGGTGCGTATTTTGACAGTCGTGTGGTGTTTGTTTCGGAAACGGGGCCTAAGAATGAGCGCAAGAAACGTCTGGCGATCATGGATTATGACGGGGCCAATGTGCAGTTTTTGACCGATAGTCGGTCGCTGGTATTGGCACCGCGGTTTTCACCAACAGGTGATCGGGTGCTTTATACGTCTTATGAGAGTGGTTTTCCGAAGATTTACGTTTTGGATGTGGCTTCGGTCGGGCGGCGTGCCTTGGCAGATCAGCCAGGTACTATGTCATTCGCACCGCGGTTTTCACCCAATGGGCAGACGGTTGTATATTCGCTGTCGTCAGGTGGCAACACCGACATTTACCGGATGGACATTGGCAGCGGCGCGCCTGTCCGCCTAACATCCGAGCCCTCGATCGAGACAGCGCCCAGCTTTTCGCCTGATGGCAAACAGATCGTGTTCGAAAGTGACCGATCGGGCAATCAGCAGCTGTATATTATGTCTGCAAATGGTGGCGAAGCACGGCGTATCAGCTTTGGCACGGGCCGCTATGGCACACCGGTTTGGTCGCCGCGTGGCGATTTGGTGGCATTCACCAAACAAAGTGGTGGACGTTTTCACATCGGGGTGATGCGGGTTGACGGGTCGGACGAGCAGTTGTTGACCTCCTCCTTTTTGGATGAGGGCCCAAGCTGGTCTCCGAATGGTCGTGTGATTATGTTTATGCGCGAAAGTGCGGGTGCAGGCGGCGAGGTTGGGCTTTATTCTATTGACATTAGCGGGCGTAATTTGCGCCGTGTCACCACGGATGGGGGCGCGTCCGATCCGGCGTGGTCGCCGTTGTTGAAATAGGCGGGTTCGGGTGTAAAAAATAGAACTACTATTCCGGAATAGTGGAACTGTTTTGGCCCAAACCAGATGGACAAAATGAAGCGCGTTCCCAAACGGGGCGTAAAATGATATGAACAAGGCAATCGAGCCAATAAAAACAAAAACAGGTATACACATGACACATACATACAAAGCGATCTTCGTTGTTGCAGCATTGGGCCTAGGGGCCTGTACCAACCCTGGTAATCTGGCTGGAAACGGCTCAGGTGCAGGTGCTGGAACTGGAACAGGGACCGTAACGCCGGTGGATCCGGCCTCTAACCCGAATTCGCCCGCCTATTTTAGCCAAACCATTGGGGATCGCGTGTTGTTTGCTGTGGATACACATACGTTGACGGACGCAGGGCGGGCAACTTTGACGGCTCAAGCTGGGTGGCTGCAAGCCAATCCAGAATATGCCGCGATTATCGAAGGCCATGCCGATGAACAAGGCACACGTGAACACAACCTTGCTTTGGGTGCGCGCCGTTCTAACGCGGTTTCCGAATTCCTGATCTCGCAAGGGATTGCCGCTAGCCGTTTGCGCACGTTAACATATGGCAAAGAGCGCCCGCTTGAAATTTGTTCGGCCGAGTCTTGTTATGCCAAGAACCGCCGCGCTGTGACCGTGATTTCAGCAGGCGCTGGCGTTTAACGAAGGACGAATAAATGACAAGGATACTCGCGCTTATTATTGGGTTGTCTGTAAGCTGGACGGCCCCTGTTGTTGCTCAGGCCGATGATCAAACGCTGGCCGACATCCGCCAAGAACTGTCGGTCCTGTTTGTCGAAGTGCAGCGTCTAAAGCGCGAGCTGTCCACCACAGGCACACCGGGCACCAACGTCGGCGGCAACACGCCGCTTGAACGCATTGATGCGATTGAGGCGGCATTGCAAAAACTGACGGCGAAGTCCGAGCAATTGGAAAACCGCATAAACCGCGTCGTTGCCGATGGAACCAACCGGATTGGTGATTTGGAGTTCCGACTGGTTGAGTTGGAAGGCGGCGACGTTGGCAGTTTGGGCGAAACCAGTACGTTGGGCGGTGGCAGCGTGATCAACACGCCCGCCACATCCCCCCCCAGCACGCTGGACACCGCCGAATTGGCCGTTGGTGAACGCCGCGATTTTGAGCGGGCGCAGGCGGCGCTCGCGTCCGGTGACTTTCGCAGCGCCGCAGATCAGTTTGCGGCCTTCACCGCGACCTATCCTGGCGGGCCAATGAATGCGGATGCCCATTTCATGCGTGGTCAAGCCTTTGAGAACCTAGGCGAAATGTCCAGCGCCGCACGGGCCTATTTGGACAGCTTTTCTGGTACGCCTGATGGTGCGCGTGCGCCTGAGGCGCTGTATAAACTGGGCACGTCATTGGGCGGGCTTGGCCAGCAAAACGAAGCCTGCGTGACATTAAGCGAAGTCGCGATCCGCTACCCGAATTCGGATATGGTGCTTGAGGCGCAATCATCTATGCGCAATCTGGGCTGCAATTGAGCCTTAACGACGACCCATTCCTCCACCTAATCGGTAGCGCCTTTGTGTTTGATAAACCAAAGGCGCTTGGCGTTGCGGTTTCCGGTGGTGGAGATTCGATGGCATTGCTGCATTTGTTGCACCGTTGGGCAGGTAAACACAGCGTGGCGGTGCGGGCGGTCACAGTTGACCATGGTTTGCGCGAGGCGGCAGCAGAGGAGGCCAAGGGGGTTGCGGCATTTTGCAATGGGCTGGGGATTGCCCACAGTGCATTGCGGTGGACAGGTTGGGACGGCAAAGGCAATTTGCAAGATCAGGCGCGGCGGGCGCGGTACCGTTTGATGACAGATTGGGCGCAGGAGCATGGCATTGATACTATTGCGCTTGGCCACACGGCGGATGATCAGGCCGAAACATTCCTGATGCGGTTGGCACGGGGATCAGGCGTAGACGGGTTGTCGGGAATGCAGATGCAACGGCAAGCCGATGGCATCATATGGGTGCGCCCGGCGCTACAGTTGTACCGTGAACAATTGCGCGACTATCTTTTGCGTCATGACATCAAATGGATTGATGATCCCACAAATGAGGACGAGCGGTTTGAACGGGTGAAGGCGCGCAAAATCCTGAAGGCTTTGGCCCCCTTGGGGATTGATGTTGAGCGGCTGGCTGGCACCGCGCAAGATTTGCAACTGGCGCGACAAGCCTTGGAGTTTCAATGCCAAGCTGCGGCTCGTGAGATTGTCACTGTTGATTGTGGGGACGTTTTTCTTGAGCGTCGGAAACTTCTTTTTTTGCCAACCGAAATCAGAACCAGATTGTTGTCATATGCTTTGTGCTGGGTTTCGCGCACCGAATATCGCCCGCGCAAAACGGCATTGGCGGATGTTGAAACTGCCATTGGTTCAGGCAAAAATTCGACATTACAGGGTTGCATGATTACGCCGAATAAAACTGAAATCCGCATCACCCGCGAACATCAAGCCGTGAAAAACATCGTTTGTCCGAGCGATGTGATCTGGGACAAACGCTGGAAATTCACTGGACCACATGCTGAGGGATTGGAAATTCGCGCCTTGGGAGAGGCGGGATTAGCGGATTGTCCAGATTGGCGCGACACGGGTTTGCCGCGCAGCAGCCTATTGGCGACCCCCGCGGTGTGGCGAAATCGGACGCTTATTGCCGCACCTTTGGCGGGATTGGCCAATGGATGGAGCACTAATGCGCTATTTGGGGTGGATCATTTCATTTCTTGCGTGATATCGCATTGAACAAATCTGCCTAATCCCTATTTTAGTCAGGTGGGTGTCGAGACAGAATCTTGTCGCCTCTAACCGGTTTAAGGAGAATGCCTGTGGGCAACGCTAGAAATCTGGCTTTCTGGGTCGTGCTGTTTATGCTGATCCTCGCTTTGTTTAATCTATTCAGCAATGGCGAGAGCGCTTTGCAGTCCCGTGCTTTGGGCTATTCGGAATTTGTGCAGGCCGTGACTGACGGCAAAGTCGAATCCGTGACGCTGGATGGTGAGAACGTCAAGTTCCACAGCACTGATGGCAATGATTATGCCACGGTTCGTCCTGATGACGCTGATGTTACCCAATTGCTAATCGACAACGGTGTGGCCGTGACGGCCAAGCCTCAGGAACAATCCGGCTTTTTGTCCCTTGTCGGGATGCTGTTGCCTGTGCTTTTGCTGATCGGTTTTTGGTTCTTTATGATGAACCGCATGCAAGGTGGTGGCAAAGGTGGCGCAATGGGCTTTGGCAAATCCAAAGCCAAGATGCTAACCGAGAAACAAGGTCGCGTGACGTTTGATGATGTTGCAGGCATTGACGAGGCCAAAGAAGAGCTGGAAGAAATCGTTGAATTCCTGCGCAACCCACAGAAATATTCACGCCTTGGCGGCAAGATCCCCAAAGGTGCGTTGCTGATTGGCCCACCTGGTACCGGTAAAACACTGCTGGCACGTTCCGTTGCGGGCGAGGCGGGTGTGCCATTTTTTACCATCTCTGGTTCGGATTTTGTGGAAATGTTTGTAGGCGTTGGGGCCAGCCGTGTGCGCGATATGTTCGAGCAGGCGAAAAAGAATGCGCCTTGTATTGTGTTCATTGACGAAATTGATGCTGTGGGCCGCTCGCGTGGTGCTGGCTATGGCGGTGGCAATGATGAGCGTGAACAGACGTTGAACCAATTGCTGGTTGAGATGGATGGCTTTGACGCCAATGAAGGCGTGATCATTCTGGCCGCAACCAACCGCGCTGATGTTTTGGATCCGGCCTTGCTGCGTCCGGGCCGGTTTGACCGTCAAGTTCAAGTTCCAAACCCTGATATCAAAGGCCGCGACAAGATTTTGCAGGTGCATGCGCGCAAAACGCCACTGGGCCCTGACGTTGATCTGCGCATCATTGCGCGCGGTACGCCTGGGTTTTCGGGCGCTGACTTGGCCAATTTGGTCAATGAGGCTGCATTGATGGCGGCACGTATCGGACGTCGTTTCGTGACGATGGAAGATTTCGAGCAAGCCAAAGACAAGGTGATGATGGGGGCAGAGCGCCGCTCTATGGTGCTGACGGATGAGCAAAAAGAAAAAACTGCTTATCATGAAGCCGGCCATGCGATTGTTGGGCTGAAGCTAACCAAGACCGATCCCGTTTACAAAGCGACCATTATTCCGCGTGGCGGGGCCTTGGGCATGGTTGTGTCCCTGCCTGAAATGGACCGCGTTTCAATGTTCCGCGATGAAGCGCTTGAGAAAATCACCATGACAATGGCGGGTAAAGCGGCCGAGATTTTCCAATATGGTGCCGAAAGCGTGTCCAGTGGCCCAGCGGGCGACATTCAGCAGGCCAGTGGTTTGGCCCGCGCGATGGTGATGCGGTGGGGGATGTCCGACAAGGTTGGCAACATTGATTATTCCGAGGCCCATGAGGGGTATTCGGGTAATACGATGGGTTTTTCCGTGTCGGCGACCACCAAGGAAACCATCGAGGAAGAAGTGAAGAAGTTCATCGACGATGGCTATGAGAATGCGATGGCAATCATCAAAAAGAACAAGGTCGAGTTTGAGCGTCTGGCGCAGGGATTGCTGGAATACGAAACCCTGACAGGGGACGAAATCAAGCGCGTCATGAGGGGCGAGCCACCGCAAGTCGAGGATGATGAGGATGACGGCACTGACAAGGGCAATGCGCCCAGTGTCACGGCCATTCCAAAGACCAAGCCGAAGCCAAAGGTGAAGGTCAAGCGCAAGCCAAAGGATGATGGTTTGGAGCCAGAACCATCCTAGAACCTGACAAGAAGCAAGTTTGAAACCCCGAAACTTATGCCAAGTTTCGGGGTTTTTGTTTGCGCCCTGCGATGGATTTACTGGCGCAGGTTGGGGCGCTGCCCAAGGGCGATGTCGTCGATCTGGGCTGCGGAAACGGGGCGGTTGGGCCAGCTTTGGCACAGCGGTTTGCAGGGCGGGCATTGGACGGGGTTGATGGCTCGCCTGCGATGCTGGAAAGGGCTGCCGGGACGGGGACCTATGGTGTGACGGTTGAGGCGGACGCGAATTTTTGGGCACCCCAAACCCAGCCTGCGTTGATCTTTTCCAACGCCTTATGCAATTGGTTGCCTGTTCATGCCGCCCTGTTCACGCGGCTTGCGCGGACGTTGGTTGCGGGTGGTATTTTGGCTGTGCAAATGCCACGTCAATATGGAGCGCCGTCGCATCGGTGTTGCGTGAAGTGGCGCAGGCAATGTTTGCAGACAGGTTTGATTCCAATGACGGGCATGCGCCTGTTGCCCCAGCGCAAGGTTATGCGCAGATGCTCGCGCCCTTGGGCGAGGTCAGTGTATGGGGAACTGATTACATACAGCGCCTTGCGCCTGTTGAAACGGGCCACCCCGTGCACCACTTCACCCAACCAACCATCATGCGCCCCTTTGCCGAGAAGTTGAACGCGGCGGAGATGGAATGTTTCATTGCGTCCTATGAAGACGCATTGAACGGCCATTATCCGTCGCAAAAAGACGGCTCGGTCTTGTTTTCTTTTGAACGAGTGTTCATTAGGTTGATGGTTTGAACCGCTTCAAAAAGGACATCGCTATGCCTGCTCTTCTGCCCACCAAATTCGTTGGCCGCATTATGTGGCTTGGTGTGAACCTTGATCGCGATGCTACCCTGCGCAATGTCGCTGTGGACGAGATGGCGCTGACGTTTGCAGGCCTTGTTGCCGAGAGTCGTGCCGGCCTTACGCGAGCATCCTGTTCACGTGTGATCGGGCAATACCCGCGTGGCACCGACATTCGCAACACGCGCCAGATGTGCATTGTTTCAGCCGAGGAATTGGCGCAGACAGCTGCCAACATGGAGATTGAAGCGATTGATCCAGCATGGCTCAGCGCTTCGATAGTGATCGAGGGCATCCCTGATTTCACTTTGATCCCGCCTGCGTCTCGCCTGATCACAGACAGCGGCACCGCCATCACTGTGGATATGGAAAATCGCCCCTGCCACCTGCCAGCCTCTGTGATCAATGAGGACCTGACAGACAAGGGCCGTGCGTTCAAATTGGCAGCCAAGGGATTGCGCGGCGTGACCGGATGGGTGGAGCGTGAAGGCCTGTTGCGGCTGGGCGATGAGATCACTCTGCATATACCAGATCAACCCGCTTGGCCGCATCTGGATCAAGCGCGCGGCCTCTGAAGGCCAAGAAAAGCGACGATAATGGGGTCGAAAATGTCGGATTCACCCCGTTGGTTACATGGGCATCTTGTAAGGTTGTCGAATTACAATTGCCCTGATCTCTCAAAGGATATGCAGACATGAGCATTAAGTCCGACATCGAAATAGCCCGCGAAGCCAACAAAAAATCCATCCAGGAGATCGGCGAAAAGCTGGGCATTCCCAGCGAACACCTGCTGCCTTATGGCCACGACAAGGCCAAGGTCAGCCAAGAATACATCGAGAGCGTTCGGAAAAACCGCAAGGGTAAACTGATCCTTGTGACTGCGATCAACCCAACGCCAGCGGGCGAGGGCAAGACCACGACGACGGTTGGTTTGGCAGATGGGTTGAACCGGATCGGCAAGCAAGCGACGATTTGTATCCGCGAAGCCTCATTGGGTCCGTGTTTTGGTATGAAGGGCGGGGCCGCTGGTGGTGGCTATGCGCAGGTCGTGCCAATGGAAGAGATGAACCTGCATTTCACCGGTGAT
>DEIK01000002.1:609-45799 GCA_002352425.1 Rhodobacteraceae bacterium UBA2776 | reverse complement strand
GATGCCCTGGTGATCGCCTATAATTTTGACGAAGCATCACTGCGTTATGTCCGCTACAGCATGGCCAATAAACTACCTGAGTATCTGGGTTCTGGTGTGCCAATCTTGGTGCATGGACCCAAAGACGTGGCAACCATTGATTATGTGATGCAACACAAAACTGCCCAGATCGTCGACACACCTGACATCACCGCCCTTAAATCCGCGCTCACCGAATTAGGCGACCCAACCCTACGCCAAAAATTGGCCGATACCGGGCGGGCCTTAGCCAATGAACGTCATGATCTGCCGACATTGGCCCGCAATCTCGCGCAGGAAATTCAAGCAGTCTGCCCCTCCGTTTCACCCGCCATTTTTGGCATCTATATTATGGCCGCCGATGGATCACTAAACACGAATGCAGTTGACTTGGCATCGGCCAAAGCAGCCCTGGGCAATGATGGCAAAGGTTTCCTGGTCTATCCCGACCCGCTGGATGTTGTTTCAACGGCCTTGCAACAAGGCGAAGACGGCAGTCAAGCGATCAAGGATTGGCAAGCCAACGCAAACGCCCACTTGGCGTTCTTTCGTAAGACCCGAAAATCATTGCAGATTGTGGAGCATAGCCATGCCAGCCCCGCGGCATCTGAAGACAACCTACCCCAAGGGTTGCTCCACCCCCTATCAAAAACCGATCCCTTGTATTGCGCGCTCGCTAGTCTTTTGTTGGAAAATGCTTCCAGCACTCAGCGCCTTTTGGCCGAGTTGCGCGCCAGCGGCACTGTACCTGCCAACACCTACGCCGGGATTGATATTGCCGCCGCCATAGCCCATTCGCAAACTCGGATGAAGACAGGCGCCAACGGGCGCGGATTGCCTGTTTCGTCCTCAGTCGCACTGTTGCAAGAACAGGTTATCCAGCTACAGGCCACCGCGGAAACCTATTATCAAGACGCAGAAAAAATGCGGCAAAAGGTTGCAGGCAATGGTGCCGGAAGCGGCCCTGCAAATGGCCATTTGCAGGCGCAGGTCGCGACCTTGCAACACGAAATTGATCAGCTTTACAGATCGAACTCGTGGCGCATCACTGGACCCTTACGCAAAATCAGCCAGACGCTCGGCGCACTCAAAAGAAGGAAATAGCAATGGTTAGTGTCTCCTCATGGATCGTTGCTGCACATCAAGCGCCGACCCTTGGGCATATCGTGCATATCGGCGCCGGCCTTTGTGATGATCTGTCAGATTATCTAAAGGATGGTGCCACGGCTGTGATTTTGGTCGAACCAGACCCCGCGACGGCAGGGTTGCTACGCGAAAAAACCGGCACTCACTCTCAAGTATCAGTGATCGAAGCTGCGATAAGTAACGGCGAGCACGGTCAATTGCTCAACCGGTTTTCCTTTGCCGATTTGAACAGTCTACGAACCCCGACCGGCTTGACCCAGATTTTCCCGGCACTTGAGGTTCTCAGCCAAGAACCCGTTAAAATCCAAAATCCCGTTGAGCTGATGCAGGGCCTAAACCTGTCCGAAACTGACGACAATATGCTGGTCATAGAGGCACCGGGCGAAGCGATGGATATCCTACGCGCTTTGGAAAATGCGCAATTCTTGCAACTGTTCAAATATCTGCGGATTAGCGAAGGTCGGGAAGCGCTCTATCAGGGGGCAACCTTGATAGATGAAATTCACGCGTGGCTTGGAACGCGGTTTTTTGCCGGCAATGTATTTTGGGATTATAGCGATCCTGACCTCCCGACCTTATCGCTGGTCTATGACGACGCTGCGGCGAAACAGGCACGTTTTGAGGTCGAGTTGGCCGAGACAAAAACCGACTTGATCAAAGCCACGCAAGCCGCTGAAGAAACAAATGCGCAATTGAAAGCGTTTCAAAATGAGAGCGATCAAAACGCCAACAAAGCTAAGGCCAAGGCTGCAGAATTCGTCGCCGAGATTGAAGCGCTGCAACAGCAATTGGCGCCGTTGCAACTGGAAATTCAACGCAATGCCAATGCACGAGACGCCCATTTGGCCCAAATCGCTGCACTCCAACAGCAAGTTTCGAGCCTCACCGATGAACGCGATCTGACCCAGCAAGAACAAATCCCAATGAACGCCAAGATCAAAGCAGCAGAGCATAATCTGGGGATGAGCCTGCGCATACAATCACTTCGCGAGACGGACCTGAAAGACCTGCAAAACCGTTACAAGACGCTTCTCGCTGAGAAAGATGCCCAAGCAGAGCTATTGGGACGTTTGACGGCCAGCTTAAGCAATGCGGCGCATTATCTTCAGGATATGGAAGACGCCCCACCCGAACGCATTTCGACCAAACCCACGAAGCGCAAGAAAACTGCGGCCCGCAAAACCAAAAAGGCAGCGACCTCAGATGAGTGATGCATCGGCGTGGAAAGGCTTTCGCAAGGAAATCAGGCAAGCGCAGGTTCTGTTGCAAGAACAACTGGACGCCCAAGCCAAAGCTGAAGTACCGCAAGATGTTCTCGCCAGCGCGCTGCCTAACCTGCTGGAACAATGTCGCGATATCATCCGAAACTCTGACGCCAACACCCTACGCCCAATGCGCAGCATTCACCATTTTGCCTGTAGTGGCGGCACCTTGATCAGCCGTTGTGTCGCGGCAATGCCAAACACCCAAATGCTAAGTGAGGTCGATCCCCTTAGTACAGTTGGTCAACGCGAAACCTTTGTCCCAACCAGCTTGATCAGGCTGGCGCAACATGGTTCCCGACCGCCAGATCAAGACGTATTGGTGAACATTTTTCTGGCCGGACTACGCGTGTTGTCCGATGATGCCCGCCAAAACGGATTTGATATGATCCTGCGGGATCACGCCCATAGTCAGTTTTGCCTGGGTGACTCCGTGCTGGAACGCCCCACTCTACACGAGATGCTTGACCCACATTATGACCTAAACTCCATTGTTACGATCCGACATCCGCTGGATTCATACCTGAGCATGAAAAAGCTGGATTGGATACGATTTGAACCAAGATCGTTAGAGGAATATGCGAAGCGCTATAACGTCTTTTTAGATCGTTATGAAGGGACGCAAATATTGCGCTATGAGGCCTTCGTCGATGACCCCGAAGTCCAAATCAAACATATTTGCGAAGTATTGAACCTGCAATACAATGCTGATTTCCAACAAGTGTTCTCAGCCATGCGCCTCTCTGGGGACAGCGGGCGCGGCGGCGGCAAAATAGCACCACGAAAGCGCCGCGGCGTCACGCCAGAAATATTGCAAGAAATTGACCAAAGCCCGTCATTTAGACAGCTTTGCGCGCGGCTGGATTATCAAATTCCCACAGACTAATCCCAAACAAGCGGCCTTTTGACCATTCCCCTGCCCATTCTGTGCATTGCTTGCACATAGAAGCGTTTTCCGACAAAAGGGAAGGTGAATACGAACAACGTTAACAAGTGGATAAATGATGAGCAAAACAGCCCTTATCACTGGCGTTACAGGCCAAGACGGCTCCTACCTTGCAGAGCTTTTACTGGAAAAGGGCTATGAGGTTCACGGCATCAAACGCCGCGCGTCTCTGTTCAATACCCAGCGGATTGATCACATCTATGAGGACCCTCACAGCAATCACAACAATTTCAAATTGCACTATGGCGACCTCAGCGACACCTCGAACCTGACGCGCATCCTACAAGAAGTGCAACCAGACGAGGTTTATAATCTCGGCGCACAATCCCACGTGGCCGTCAGCTTTGAAGCACCGGAATACACAGCCGATGTAGACGGCATGGGCACCTTGCGCCTGCTGGAATCCATCCGCTTTTTGAAAATGACCGAGAAAACTCGTTTTTATCAGGCTTCGACATCTGAACTCTTCGGGCAGGTCCAAGAAATTCCGCAACGCGAAACCACACCGTTTTACCCACGCTCGCCCTATGCGGTTGCCAAGATGTATTCCTATTGGATTACGGTAAACTACCGCGAAGCCTATAACATGTATGCCTGCAACGGCATCTTGTTCAATCACGAAAGCCCACGACGCGGCGAAACCTTTGTGACTCGCAAAATCACCCGCGGCCTGGCCAATATCGCCCAAGGCTTAGAAGATTGCCTATACATGGGCAACATCGACGCCCTACGCGATTGGGGGCACGCCAAAGACTACGTGCGCATGCAATGGATGATGCTACAACAAGACGTTGCTGATGATTTCGTCATCGCAACCGGCGTTCAGTATTCCGTGCGTGATTTCATCACATGGTCTGCAAATGAACTGGGCATCGGCGTCAAGTTTGAAGGACAAGGCACTGACGAAGTTGCCATCGTCGACACAATAACCGGCAACGACGCGCCAGCCCTAAAATCTGGGGATGTGTTGATGCGGATTGATCCACGTTATTTTCGCCCAACAGAGGTCGAAACCCTGCTGGGCGATCCAAGCAAAGCCAAAAAAGAACTGGGCTGGGTTCCAGAAATCACAGCGCAAGAAATGTGCGCCGAAATGATCAAAGCCGATCTAAAAACCGCACGTCGCCATGCCCTGTTAAAAGAGCATGGGTTGGAGTTGCCGGTGTCTTTGGAGCTCTGAGATGTTCATTGTAAACAATGGGGCACCCAAAAGCGGTTCAACTTGGGTGCAAAAGATCATCAAGCACGGGATTTCACCAGGATACCCACGCAAAAAGTGGCGCAACCACTGGAATTCTGCTTCGATCGCCAAAGAGAGATTGCAAGACTATTTCAATTCAGATGAATGGCGTGATGAGCCAACACTGATCAAAATGCACTTTGCCCACACCCCGGATTTCGCGTTTCTGGATAACAAAGACGCACGCGTGATCGTGTCTTACAGAAACCTACCTGACTCAGTGATTTCGTTTTTTCACCACCAGATACGGCTTGATAAAACAACTCCCGAAAACAAAAACGCCTGGTTGCGCAAGCAAGGTATGCGGTTCGCCAAAGATCTGCAAGAATACCGGAGATCCTGGGCGTCAAAAGATTATGTTTTGCTGTTGAAATATGAAGATATGGTGTTAGACGCACCAGCCCATATCAAAAAAATCCTGCAATTCCTTGACCAGCCTTGTGATGATGCGATCTGCGAAATGCTGACCGAAAAAACCCAAGTGAGGATGAAAAAGGGCGCCCCTCTGCCGGTCAAAAAGCACGTCAGAACCGCAGGACGCAGCGTCGCTCGCGAGGAAATACCCAAAGGCATTTTCGCCACCCTCACCGAAATGGAAAATTCGCTCAAAGATCTGTAAGGCCACGCGTCCGAGTTGGAACTCGATTTTATGAAACTGAAATCAAAATGACGAACAAAACACCACCTTTGGTGCCTGTGGTATACACGATGGGCAAAGTCGCCTCGTCGTCTACCTCAAGGGCGATTCTGGCCGCCGGCCTGAACTGCCTCGACATTCACAATATGAACCATGAGAAAATTCTGGCCGTCGCCCAGGGGTGGATCAACAAAGGCCAATTTCCGCCGCCAAACATATGCGTGTCCATGGCCCACCGCGAGCGCTTATTGGTGAAGAATAACAAGTGCCTCTATATAAGTTTGGTCCGCGATCCTATCGCCAGAAATCTAAGCGGTTTTTTCCAAAATTTGCACCACATGGATGACGTGATCAAAAACGAAAGTGATCCTGAAAAACTAACCCAACATTTCATTGATTCTTACCAGCACGACTTGCCATTAAATTGGTTTGATCGCGAGTACAAAGCCCAACTGGGAATTGATGTATTTTCATGGCCTTTTGACCGCAAAAATAGGTACACGCACAATGCAGCGACCAACACAATCCTGTTTCGAATTGACTGCCCTGATGAGGTGAAAAGCCAAGTTCTAACAGATACCTTGGGCCGCGAAATCACCGTCGGGCGTTTGAATGTCGGCGCGAACAAAGATTACAGCGCGCTGTATGAGAAAATCAAAAACCGCGTGTCTTTCCCGACCGCATTTTTGGACAAAATGTACAATTCAAAGTTCGTTCGCCACTTTTGGCTGCCCAATGAAATTGAGGCCATGAAAAACAACTGGATCGCCAAGTGAGGAAGGAATACAAATTCAATAGACCAGTAGTCCCAGCACACAGCGTTTTTGCCATTGTTCGAAAAACAGCCAGATACGTCAGTATGATTAACAGTAGCTACATTATGAGAGCGAGCCAGCAATGACGACAATGCAAAAATTCCGCGCCTATGCACTGGAAAATCCCATGGAATTAGATGTGGCCATGTGTGAGGTCTACACAATCCTGGCACAGGATGTGGATCAGTTTACCATGTTTGACGGCGGCTCTCACAAAGGCTGGCATGCCCACAGAATGCTGCAAATCGAAAACTGCGCAAAGGTCTACGCGGTCGAGGCAGACCCCTCTATCGGAAATATTCTGGTCGACAATCTGACCAAATGGCACACCGAAGATACCCCAAAACTGCACATTGTACGCAAGGCGCTGCAAGATCAGGCCAGCACCACCTCTATCCCTTGGTTGTCATCGCACAGCCACGTGGGCCGCTCGTCCATCCAGTCGAAAAACACAGACTCCCCCTCGATCTGGTCGACCCATCAAGACGTGCAATACCGCGACGACGTTAGCGTGCCTGCCACCACGATTGACCTAATTCTAGAGGCAGACAAGCGCCCGCTGCCGTTTGTAAAGCTTGATCTAGAGGGCGCCGATTTTCTAGCCTTGCGCGGCGCATCAGACACCCTGAAAAACGCGCGCCCCGTTATCGCTTTTGAAAACTCAGACAAAGCCCCCGGCGTGCACGGATATACGCTTGATGATGTCAGCGACTATTTCAACAGCCATTCTTACGTGCCGTTGGATTACACAGGTCAGCCCTTGCACAAAGACACTTGGTTCGAATTTTATGAGGCATGGACCGTGCCCATCGAAAAACTGGCGCAGACCCAACAGCTGATATCGGCCGCGATCAACAAGCGGATTTCCTGAAACTGAGTTGGCTGGTAATGATTAGAGAATTGAAAAAACTATGACGACACCACAAAAACTACCTTTGGTTCCCGTTGTTTATACGATGGGCAAAGTCGCGTCCTCTTCCACCTCGATTGCGATTCACGCTGCAGGTTTGCCCTGCCACGACATTCATACCTTGAACCGCAAAAAAGTGCTGGAGATGGCCAAACATTGGCTGGACCGTGGTGAATATCCACCGCCCCACATTTGCCTGTCGATGGCCCATCGGGATCGGCTGCTGGTTAAGCGCAAAAAGTGTCTCTATATCAGCCTGGTTCGTGACCCAATTGCCCGAAACCTTAGCGCGTTTTTCCAAAATCTGCACCATATGGCAGATGAAATCAAAAACGAAAAAGACCCCAAAAAGATGTTTGAACATTTTTCAAACAACTATGGTCATACCTTGCCGCTGACCTGGTTCGATCGAGAATTCAAGGGTGAGCTGGGCATCGACGTATTCGCGCGCCCTTTCAATCAGGAAAATAAATTCGTTTTCCGAAAAGCCGCCAACACAATCCTGTTCCGGATCGACTGCCCTGACGAGGTAAAAAGCCGTGTTTTGACCCGCGCCTTGGGCTGCGAAATCAGCGTGGGCCGCCTCAATGACGGCTCCACCAAAGATTATAACACGATGTATACCGAGATGAAAAAACTGGTGACCTTCCCGACCGAGTTTCTGGATCGCATGTACGATTCAAAATTCGTCCGGCATTTTTGGGCACCCGATGAAATTGAAAAAATGAAAAACAATTGGATCACCAAGTGAGGAAGATGCCCATGTCCCCCGAAATCGTAATCACTGGGTTTCCAAAATGCGGAACCACCGCCCTGATGAGAGCCTTTGGTGCTGACCCCGAACTTCAAGTATTAAAAAAACCCAATGGTGCGGTTGAATTGACGTGGCCGCTTATTCAAACCATCAAAATCCCACCCCACGACGGCAAAATTTTGGCACATAAATTCACGGCCTATATCTTCAACGAAGATGCGTTGGAATATCTGGCGGGCATTAATCCAAATAGCGCTATTGTGCTGTGTATTCGCGACCCCAAAAAGTCACTGATTTCATGGCACCGTATGCACCAATCCATTGCCAAGTCTGGCCGCAACAAACAGCATTTGGCCTATCGGGAACGTGAATTCTACGCCACCTGCACGGTTTCCGAATATTACGAACGCTATGCACAGCGGCGCTTAAGGTATGACAAACACTTTAGAACGCTGTTGTCGATCGTACCCAAAGAACGGGTCGTTGTCGTTTCACAGGAACGCATGGCCAAAGATATGGACGCGGTTTCCAGCCTAATCAAATCAATCGCAAAAGGCGAGGAAATCACTACCGCACCAGCAAGCGACAACAAAGACAATTACAAAAGTTATGCCGATAAATCCGGCACCGTTTTGGACGTTGTTATTGAACGAAAACTAAACAGAGTTCAAAAACGGCTTCACAATATGATTGCCAAAAGCGGCGTGCGCACCTGCATCTAATTCCCTCGGTTCTAAAAAGGAACGGCTATGAAAACTTACATCGCAGGACACCGTGGCATGGTCGGCAGCGCAATTTTACGGCAGTTGGAAACGCGTGATGATGTCGAATTGCTTACGCGCACCAGTGCGCAGCTTGATCTAAGAAATCAGGCCGCAGTACAGGACTTCATGCAGACAGAGCGCCCCGACGCAGTCATTCTGGCGGCCGCCAAAGTCGGTGGCATAATTGCCAATAACACCTACCCCGCGGACTTCATCTATGAAAACCTGATGATCCAAAGCAATGTGATCCATCAAGCTTACGCGGCTGGCGTGCAAAACCTTCTGCAACTCGGCAGCTCTTGCATTTACCCGCGCATGGCCGATCAACCAATGAGCGAAAGCGCCTTGTTGACCGGCACACTAGAACCCACAAACGAGCCCTACGCCATCGCCAAAATCGCCGGTATCAAACTGTGCGAAAGCTATAACCGCCAACACGGCACAGATTATCGCAGCGTGATGCCAACCAATCTATATGGTCCTGGCGATAACTTTCACCCCGAAAATTCCCACGTGTTGCCCGCCCTGATCCGACGCTTTCATGAGGCCTGCCAAAACAACACCGACGAGGTAATGATCTGGGGATCCGGCAAACCAATGCGCGAATTTTTATTCGTGGATGACATGGCCGCCGCATCCCTGTTCGTGATGGATCTGGATCAAGCCGCTTATCAGCGTGAAACCGAACCGATGCTTAGCCACATCAATGTAGGTTCTGGAACCGACGTCACCATTCGTGAATTGGCCGAAACAGTCGCGCTGGTGACCGGTTACAAAGGCCAGCTTTCGTTTGATGCCAGTAAACCCGACGGCGCGCCCCGAAAATTGATGGATGTTAGCCGTCTTGCACGCTTGGGCTGGCGTTCAACCGTGCCGCTTAAAGAGGGTATTGAAAAAACCTATGCATGGTTTTTAACCCAACAAGAACAAGACCTAAGAAGCAAATAGAACAGATAATGCTAGGGCAAACACCCTTATTACGAGTATGCTAAGTGAACACAGTACTAAAGAGGCGACTAAAATGATAACACCAGTATTGCTATGTGGAGGTGCCGGAACGCGCCTTTGGCCCCTGTCCCGCAAGAGTTATCCCAAGCAATTTTCGTCCCTCATTGGCGATACCACGCTTTTCCAAGCCTCGGCACAGCGTCTGTCCGGCGAAGGATTCGCAGCCCCTATGGTGCTGACCAATTCCGATTTTCGGTTTATCGTTACCGAACAACTGTCGGAAATCGGCGTCGATCCGGGTTCAATCCTGATCGAACCTGCGGGCAAAAACACAGCCCCCGCCGTGCTGGCCGCCGCGCTTTATCTTGAGCAAAGCGATCCGGACGGGTTAATGTTGATCGCCCCTGCCGACCACGTCGTGCCCGAAGCCGCTGCCTTTCGCGCCGCGGTTCAAGCTGGAGTGCCTGCCGCTGAAAGCGGTCAACTGGTGACCTTTGGAATCAAGCCAACCCATGCGGAAACCGGGTACGGATATCTGGAACTGGCTACCGATCCTGGCGACTTTTCTGCCCGAGCCTTGCCGCTAAGCTGTTTCGTCGAAAAGCCCGATGCACTTCGCGCACAGGAAATGCTAGACGCTGGCACTTTCCTATGGAACGCAGGAATTTTTCTGTTTTCCGTCAAAACCATTTTGGCAGCCTTCCGCACTCACGCACCTAATCTGATGGCCCCCGTTGAGGCCGCGATCAAACAGGCCAAGCCCGATCTCGGGTTTTTGCGCATCGCGCCCGAGCCTTGGTCAAAGGTCGAAGATATCTCGATAGACTATGCGGTCATGGAGCGTGCCGAAAACCTTTCAGTCATCCCGTTTTCCAACGGCTGGTCTGATCTGGGCGGCTGGGATGCCGTGCTACGTGAAACCGACCGTGACGAACGCGGCGTGGCGCTTTCTGGGCCAGCAACAGCGATTGACTGCGACAACACCTTGCTGCGCAGCGAAGACGAAACCCTAGAGGTCGTCGGCATCGGCTTAAAGGATATCATCGCCATCGCGATGCCCGACGCTGTGCTGATCGCCAACGCAAATCGCGCCCAAGATGTCAAACTTGCCGTTACCGCGCTCAAGCAAAAGGACTCAAAACAGGCCGAGTCCTTTCCTAAAGATCACCGCCCTTGGGGCTGGTTTGAAAGCCTCGTCATTGGCGAACGGTTTCAAGTGAAACGCATCGTTGTACACCCCGGCGCAGCCTTATCATTGCAAAGCCATCACCACCGGTCCGAGCACTGGATCGTGGTTGAGGGCACCGCCAGCGTAACCATCGACGACGATATTAAGCTGGTGAGTGAGAACCAGTCCGTCTACATTCCGCTCGGGGCCACACACAGGATGGAAAATCCCGGCAAGGTCCCGATGGTGCTGATTGAAGTGCAAACAGGCAGTTATCTGGGCGAGGACGACATTATCCGATATGAAGACGTCTATGCGCGGGATTAAGGCGCGCATAAACAGGCAGGGTGGGTAGGATACTTCGATGACCAAGCAAGAGAACATACCGCTCGCCTTGGTTGGCATTGGCAAAATCGCTCACGATCAACACCTGCCCTCTATCGCCAGAAATCCAGACTTTTCACTTGCCGCAACGGTCAGTCGCAACAACAGCGTTGAGGGGGTCATCTCTTTCAGCACCCTGACGGCGTTGTTGAATAGTGAAAGCACCATCTCAGCCGTTGCACTTTGCACACCACCACACGTGCGGTTTGAAATGGCTTGGCAAGCCTTGTCTGCAGGTAAGCATGTCCTACTTGAAAAACCCCCTGGTGCCACGCTATCCGAGGTCCAATCCCTACATGATTTGGCCCTCAAAAACGGCCTGACGCTCTATGCGACATGGCACGCACGTCACGCCGCCGCTGTGGATGCTGCCCGTGCATGGCTTTCCAACCAGCACATTGAAGCGATGCGAATTGTTTGGAAAGAAGACGTGCGCCGCTGGCATCCCGGTCAGGACTGGATCTGGCAAGCCGGCAATCTGGGGGTGTTTGATCCAGGGATAAATGCCTTATCGATCATGACCCATATCCTACCACATGCCGTTCATCTGACCAGCGCCGATCTGGAATTCCCTTCCAACTGCCAAACCCCAATTGCTGCAAAACTGGAGTTTGCCACCCCATCAGGTGCCGCCATTTCTGCCGAATTTGATTGGCGTCATACGGGGCATCAAACATGGGACATCATCATAGAAACGGACAATGGGATGATGAAGCTGTCCGACGGTGGCAGCCATATGCAAGTGGGTGGCGGCCCAGCCCAGCACGGGAAAGACCGCGAATATGAAACGATTTACCGCAATTTCGCAGCACTAATCACGGCCAACAAATGCGACGTCGACCTTGCACCATTGCGCCATGTTGCCGACGCCTTTTTGCTGGGCAAACGCCGCATGACGGACCCGTTCACGGACACATCCCCATCATGAGCGCACAAATCTACGACCCCCGTGCCTGTACCCTTGGCGAAGGCCCGCTTTGGCATCCGTTGCGCGCGCAATTGTTCTGGTTTGACATCCTCGGAAAACGATTGATGAGCCGCTCGGGCGACGCACAACTTGAGTGGCATTTCGACGACTATGTTTCCGCCGCCGGCTGGATTGATCAACAGCATTTGCTGATCGCTACAACTACAGGACTGATCCGGTTCAATCTCGAAACGGGTGCAAAAAACTCCCTTATTGAACTTGAAGCAAACAACCCAATCACCCGTTCAAACGATGGTCGCGCCGATGCGTTTGGCGGGTTTTGGATTGGCACCATGGGCATAGATGCCGAACCAGAGGTCGGCGCCATTTATCGCTACTATAAAGGCGCGCTGCGCCTGTTGTTCCCCAACATCACGATCCCAAACGCGATTTGCTTTTCCCCCGACGGCCTCACCGCCTATTTCACCGACACACCGAAACAAATTATCTGGCGCCAACCACTTGAGAGAAAAAACGGCTGGCCTATTGGCGACCCCGTGCCGCACATTGATTTACGGTCGGATAACTTGAATCCAGATGGCGCCGTCATTGATACCAAAGGCGATCTGTGGTGTGCTCAATGGGGCGCTTCACGCATTGCACGTTATGACTTAGATGGCCGTTTTGTGCGGGCTATCCGCATCCCAACCAGCCAAGCAAGCTGTCCTGCTTTTGGCGGCGAAACCCAATCCCAATTGTTTATCACCAGCGCCAGCGCTGATCTTGCCTCAGATCAATTCGCAGGGCGTACCTATGTCGTCGAAACAGGCGCCAAGGGACAAGTTGAGCACAAAGTGCTGCTATGAAAATTATTTTGTATATCGGCCATCACAAAGTAGGCTCCACCACGCTGCAAACCTATTTGTCACAGAATTCATACCGTCTGTTGCAACACGGTATTCTATATCCATTTGTAGAGAAACAAGGTGCAATGCTGGCCCGTGCCAAACAGCTTATGCGCAGTGACAAGCTCGGGTCAGGGCCGATAAATGTGCGCGAAGCCCACAATGCGTTGGCCTTTCGGATGTTGTCCGAGCGAGAAACAGCCAAACCATTTCCAACCTACCACCGCAACATCCCGACAACAGAAACTATTCTGCGAACCATTCAAAAACAGATCAAACAACACAACCCGCAAGCCATGATCTTATGCTCAGAGGTGTTCTCAAATTTGGGACCGCTGGTCCCCGACCAAATTAGTCGCCTGCGTGATGCTTTCCCATCGGCCACATTTGACATCTACCTCGCACTGCGCCGACCGGACGAATATATCGTCTCATGGCAAAGCCAGCGCCTGCGGTTTGGCGAAAAGCTTCGTGCGCTCAGCAACCCGAAAAACAAGTTCGGCCATCAAAGCATTCATTTCGATTATCGCGCCTTGTTAGAGCCTTGGTTGTCCCGCATTCCACAAGCAAATCTAATTTTACGCCCCTACCGTGACGTCCTGAAAAACGGCGGATCATGTGTTGATTTCGTCCAAATGAGTACCACCGACTTTCCTGCCAACATGGTGCCCGTTACTAGACAAAACCCAAGCCTACCAAACGCTTTAATGGAAATCGCGCGCCTCGCAAACCGTCGACTTTCCAAACACACCGCCCATGCTGTTTTTGATAGCCTTCAAGCCGCCAGCGCGCATATCGCGCTGCCCGAAAACAACGAGGTTGAAATGTTCGGCACCGATAATCGGCAGCGCATTTTGGAGCTGTTTGAACCCACCCATGCCTATCTGAATACCATCTCACACCGCTCCAGTTTCTTTGCCGACTACTCAGAAATCATTCAGTGCAAACCCATCCCCGAACCAAATGCGCGACGCGACGCTCTAGGCCAACTTACCACAGATATTTTAACAAGGTTTGCCAACAAGGAGACCGCGAAATTCATTTTACACATGCGCCAAAACCTGTTGGTTAGAGCCACATAATGGATGATTTCATCACTCTACAAAGCTTGATATGGCCCGAACCCCATATAGCAGCTGATCAGGCCCTCTATGCCCGTCTGGAAGGTCCACAACTACAACGCAATGCAGTCGCTTTTAAAACAGGCGCGGCCGCAAGCTTTGACACATATTTCAATCTGTTCAACATCGGCAAATGGCAGCACCATTGTGGTCTTGAAACCCTGTTTTTGGCACTCAATGGGCAAGGTAAATTCACTCTGGAAGTGATTTTTATCAACTCAAGCCAGGCTAAAAAAACCCTCCTGAGCCATGATGTGATATTGCACGATTCGAGCCTAACGCGCTTAAATATCCCTATTTCTGTCTCCTCGCCAGACCAAGGATTACTATTTTTTCGCCTCACGGCGCAGACCTCGGCCACATTGTGCTCTGCCGATTGGCAAACAACGCAGACCCCTTTGCGCCAACCCAAATTGGCCTTGGCGATCACAACCTTTCAACGCGAAACTGCGATTGAAAGGACTGTTGACCGGTTTGAAGCCCACATCAAAACGTCAGCTTACCGCGACCTGATCTGGCTGACCGTGGTTGATAACGGGAAAACCACTGATCTGAAAAATACTGCACAAACCCATGTTATCCCCAGCGAAAACCTAGGGGGGTCCGGTGGCTTTACCCGCGGACTAATCGAAGCCCGCAAAACAGGCGCAAGTCACTGTTTGTTCATGGACGACGACGCTACAATCCATATGAGCAGCATCGAGCGAACCTACCAGATGTTAGCCTACGCCAAATCCCCCAAAATCGCGATCTCAGGCGCACTGGCTGATGCAAATGACAGCGGTTTGATCTGGGAAAACGCAGCGCTGTTTGATGGCACCTGTCAGGGGCTGCATCGCGGCGTTGATCTGCGACAAGCAGAACAGGTCACAACAATGGAGCTGGAAACGACGTTCAGCCTGTCCAAAACTACACCGCAAAACATCTATGGCGGCTGGTGGTTTTTTGCTTTTCCCCTTGATCAGGTCGAGCATTTGCCGTTCCCGTTTTTCGTTCGCGGTGATGATGTCAGCTTTAGCTTGGTGCATGACTTTACCATCATCACCTTACCAGGGGTTTTGTCTTTCCAAGACAGCAATTTTTCCGACAAGGAAAACCCACTTACCCTTTACCTCGATCTGCGTAGCCATTTGGCCCATCAGCTTAGCCTGCCCTTGATGGATCATGGCAGGTTTGCCGTGGCAAAAATCGCAATCTGGTTCACCCTACGCGCCGTTATCCGGTGCCACTATGACAGCGCCGCCGCGCTCAATCTGGCGCTCAAAGATGTGCGTCGCGGCCCACAGTTTTTCGCCGATAATGCCGATATGGTCACCCGTCGGCACGATATTAAGGCCATGACGCAGGTGGAAAAGTGGGTCCCATTTCGCGGCGCACCACCCCCTGACAAAATCCGTATTCGACACAAAAACCCGCTGCACCGGTTGTTGATGGCCTTAACCATTAACGGCCTGCTGTTGCCTGGATTTTCACTGTATGGCAATCAGGTTACATTAAACGGAACCGAGCGCAAAAAACTTGCCTCTATCTGGGGGGCAGCCCAAATCACGCACCTCGACGAAACAGGCGAAAACTCCTATTTAGTGACACATTCTAAGCGCCGCGCCTTTGTCGAGACCCTGAAATTGCTACGCCATGTCGGTGCGATGCTTTTACGCTATTCTAGGCTTAAATCCGATTGGCAAAATGGATATAATAACCTCACTAAAACCGATGCATTCTGGGTCGAAAAACTGAAAATCGACCAAAACTCGAAGGGATAGTCATGAACATCAGCTTGATCATCCCCGTTCGTAATGACACAGAAAACCTGATCCACTTGCTGGCCCAAGCCGCCGAATTGGGATGTTTCACACAAGCCATAGTTATTGATGATCTGTCAGATACGCCCTTAACCCGCTCAATGATTGAGCCCGAGAAGGCACCCGAAAACTGGCTATTACTAAACCGCAATCCAAAACAGTTTGGTCCCGGGCCCTCGCGAAATATCGCCATCGAATTGGTGAAAACAAGCCATCTGATGTATATCGACTCCGACGATATGTTGACTCCAGCGTTGATTGATCTGCTGAACGATCTTAACGGTAAAGAATTCGATTTTTGTCTTTTCAAACATCATGACAGCCGTGTGCAACATGGGCAGATGCCACATGACGAAGCCTTTTGGCAATCGGCAGGGCTTGCCGACACCGCACTTGCAAGGCTTGACGCAGTAACCACACCCCAACTGGCCCAGACCGCCAACTACCCTTGGAACAAAATCTACAGAACCGAATTTCTGCGCCACTCTGGTGCGCGCTGCAGCAACATTCTGCTGCACGAAGACGTCGCGCTGCATTGGCAAAGCTTTCTACAGGCCAAAACCATTCTGTGTTCGTCCAGCATCGTTGTAGAGCATTTTGTGGACAGCCGCGCCCAGCGCCTAACCAACCTGCGCGGTCAGGATCGCCTAGAATTTTTCAATGTACTTCCCAGCCTTTATCGCCAAGTTAGAGACGGAAACCATCCTGAATTTACAATGGCATTCTTGCATTTTGTCACAGGGCTGCTCTATTGGATCGAGTATAATGTCACCCCCGATTTGCGCCGCACTGTACGCCGTAAAACCGGTCTGTTTGTAGAACAGGTCCTTCAAGATTTTCCGCTAAACGAATTCGCTTCGAAAGACCCCGCATTGCATCAACACCTCAAGGATCAACGCCGTCGTGGTCGGTTTATACGTCTACCAAAACGACCACGCAGCCGTAGGGGTGCGCCATGATCCACATTCATCTAAGCGGCCGCCACTCTGATCGTTCGCCCCTGTCTTATGCAGCGTTAGCACCATTGTTTATGGGCCAAATACAGATGTTGCCGACACCGGACGGCGCTGATCTTTTAGTATACTCGCATACCCTTGATATCGAGGATATGTCGCAGGTCGCTCACGCCCATTGGCGCGCGACCAATTGCCCAATCGTGCTGCTGTCGGAGGAGCCGTTCTGGGACACCATCTGGGGCAAAAAGCCACTTCAGAAATCCCGCAAACTGATCACCCCGTTCGGTGATGTGCCTGTTATACAATTGAACCACCACACCAGCGACATTTTCAACTTTGATCAAATTCCGTATTACCTTTTAACGAACTTGCGCTTTGCCAGTGCCTATGCCCATCGTTTCCGGCGCAATGCAGCCAAACGGGCCGCCGATTGGCGCAACGATTTTGCCAATTATCCAGTTGATACCAGCTTCATGGCCGTTCAGCGCAATGAAAGCTATCACAACGTACGTTTCAAAAATGGCGGAATTATCGGTCTGTGCGCATGGCGCAGCGAATTGGCCAAAGCTTGCCAGAAAGGGGTCGTTAAACGACTTGGTCAAAGCTGGGACCGCAATTGGAATGACGGCAAAAATCGCTTTGATCTGAAGGATTGGCATCTGGATAAACTTACCGGGCAAGATCGCCGCAGCCGCTTATTTTCGGCGTTGGAAAACACCCATCAACCAAACTATATGTCGGAAAAACTGTTTGATGCTTTTGCGATTGGGGCGCAGCCGATCTATTTCGCCGCACCCGATCATCGCGTACATGATCTAGGCTTGCCTGCGCCCTCATGGATCAATCTTTTCGACCTGTCAGTGGCCAAGGCCACAAGCCGTCTGGATACGGCCCAATTTGGCCCGGATTTCTTTGAGGCTTACACACAAGCACAACAACATCTGGAGCGTCTGTTTACCGATCCTGACGTTATTATTCGCGAGCGTAACCGCCTAAAAACAGCCGTGGTGCGCAATTTGACTGATCTTTTGAGCACGGCCTAAAGCGGTGATTTAACGAAGGCCGGCATCGGCGCGCTGGCCGCCAATTTCTTTCCAAACAGCGCTGCCGTGTCCAACGCCTCGCGGATTGTTACATCCATATCCAGATAGCGATAAGTGCCCAATCGGCCAACGAATGTAACACCAGTGGCACCTTCAGCTAGTGCAATGTAATCAGACAAAAGCGATTTTTCTTCGACCAAACGGATCGGATAATAGGGGATATCCGCGGGGCCAGCTGCACGGCTGAATTCACGATAACAGGTCGTATTTTCATGGTCCTCCCACGGCGAAAAATGCTTGTGTTCGGTGATCCGCGTGTAGGGGACCTTTTCATCACCATAGTTCATCACGGCGCATCCCTGATAATCACCCTGTGCGGTGAACTTTTCGAAATCCAAGGTGCGGTATCCCAAACGCCCCAACTTGTAGTCAAAATAGCCATCCAACGGACCTGACCAAAACACATGATCAAACCTCGCAGCCACCTTGGCGTCGAACAAAGTGTTCAGCTGCACATCAATGTTTTCGTGATCCAAAATGCGGGTAATCATCGCTGTGTAGCCCTCTCTGGGCATACCCTGATGCTTGTGGAAAAAATAATTGTCTTCATAATTAAACCGCACCGGCAGCCGTTTCAAAATCGACGCCGGAAGCGCCCGTGGACTGCAACCCCATTGTTTGATTGTATAGCCCTCGAAAAAGGCCTCATACAAATCCCGCCCTACAAATCGCAACGCCTGTTCTTCGAAATTTTGCGGCTCAACAATTGTTGCATCCGCCTGCGCGGCCAAAAACGTTTGCGCCTCTGTGGGACGCATGGTTTTGCCGAAAAACTGGTTAATGGTGTGCAAATTAATCGGCAGCGCGTAAACTGCACCCTGCGCTGTTGTCTTAACGCGGTTCTTAAAGCTTTGGAACTTTGCAAACCCGTTTACATAGTCCCACACTTCATCATCATCGGTGTGAAAAATATGCGGGCCATAGATATGTACCATGACACCAGTATCAGGGTCGCGTGCTGTGTGACAGTTGCCACCTACATGGTCACGCCCGTCAATCACCGTTATTTTATGACCTTGCAGGGCTAAGGACCTGCCGATCACAGCCCCCGACAATCCGGCACCAACAAGTAGAATATCCAACTTTGCGCCCTCAATCAGTAAAATTTTACCTACTCTAGGCTTTGCTTGCCACGTGGCTTGTCAAAAAACAACCTTGATTGTGCCACAACTTCTACGCAATATTTTGCCATCAACACGCATCAAATTGTTAACACTGGCGCAAGTACTGTCCAAAAGTTAACCTTAATATTGCAACCCAATTTGGGTCCGTATTCAAACGAAATAGGACCACCCAATGCACCTGACCATACTTACCCTGATCGTTCTGCTGTTGACCCTAACTCCGAAAGTACACGCAATGACTATTGCGCCAAAAAATACGCCAAATCCACCGCAGTCACGGGGCGAGAAAGTGGTTGAAACCTCAATGATTATACTGTCTTGCCCAACAAATATCGCCAATGCAGAGGCCATGTGTACGGCCCTGAAATCTGCCCTGCAGGAACGCGCACCGCGTCACAACATCCAGCTTGGCAATCGCACCCCGGAACCGGATGATTTGGCGGTCAAGCTCCATATCACGCGGGCCGATAAAACCACGATCGAAGGCTATCTGGAATGGCAGACCAAATCCGCCGCCGCCCAAAACGGCTCCCCTGTAACCTTCAGCGTTGTGGACACAACCATAACAGGGCAGATGTACAACTCATTCGCGTCGGGGCTGATCAAGGTAAGCAAATTGCCAATTCCTTAAGGATTCGTTAAAATTCATCCATAGATTTGAGCGATTCCCACTGCTTAGGAGAACAAACCATGCCCGCCACATTCGCGAATTATACTGAAACCGTCGACGCTATCGGCAGCTCTGCCACCATATACTCCATGGGCTCGGGCGATACATTTACCGGCACGATCAGCTCTGGCGGTTTGGATCAGGACTGGATCGCCATCAACATGGTGGCAGGCACAACATATTTTATCAGTGAAACTGGGATTTCATTGTCTGACCCACTACTGCGACTGATGGACAGTTCTGGCAATATGATAGCATTTAATGACGATATCGATACGGCCAGTGGGAACTACAATTCTCAAATCGCATACACAGCGTCAACAACCGGCACCTATTACATCAACGCAGGATCGTATAGCACCAATGCTGGCACCTATACAGTTTCTGTTTCACATACCGTGTTACCACCACCCGTCACCAACACCGTATTGGCCGCCTATTTAACCGATGGGTATTGGAACGACACTGGCCGCGCGCGCCATTCCTTTGACACCTCCGGCAGCAACACAATTACCGTCAATTTGACGGGCCTTACAGCCCAGGGCGCGCAACTGGCACAGTGGGCGCTGGAAGCATGGGAACTGGTTGCTGATATCAACTTTGTTGAAACCACGGGTAGCGCAGACATCACGTTCGATGATGAAGCCACGGGCGCATATGCGACCTACGTAAGCAGCGGCAGCACCACACTTTCAGCGAATGTCAATATTGGCACGGGCTGGTTGACCACCTACGGAACAACTTTGGACAGCTATGGGTTTCAAACCTACTTCCACGAAATTGGACATGCCTTGGGGTTGGGCCACCAAAGCAACTACAATGGCAGCGCCACATATGGTGTCGACGACGATTTTGTTAATGACAGTTGGCAAGCATCGGTAATGTCCTACTTTAGCCAAACCGATAACTATTCTTTCAATGCCAGCTATGCCTTCGTCCAGACTGCAATGATGGCCGACATTATCGCCATTCAGGATCTTTACGGCGCTGCGGGGGCCTCAAGCGCCACCGCAGGCAATACCACCTACGGCGCGAACTCCAATATTGGCGGCTACCTTGGCGCTTTGTTTGCGGCCATGAACAGTGGTCCAGTTGCCGGCGTCTACACCGGCGCAGCAGTGACATACACCATCTACGACCAGAGCGGCACAGACACCCTCGACCTAAGCAACAACACCACCAATGATACTGTTAACCTGAACGACGGCACGTTTTCCGACACAAATGATCTGCTCGGAAATATCGGGATAGCAGAAGGCACCATGGTTGAGAATTTCAATGGCGGCAGTGGCGATGACACGGTACGCGGCAACGAAGGCAACAACCGCATTCTGGGCAATGACGGTGCTGACAATATTGTCGGCCGCGCAGGCAATGACGTAATTCGCGGCGGCAACGGGGCTGACGTTCTGCGCGGCGGAGATGGCAAAGACAGCATCCGTGGCGGCAATGGCAATGATACAATCTACGGTGAGAACCACGTGGACCGGTTGTATGGCGAAAACGGCGATGACCGCATGTACGGCGACGGCGGCGCTGACCGGATGTATGGCGGCGACGGAGAAGACAACATGCACGGTGGCGTTGGCGCTGACCGGATGTATGGCAACGACGATGCTGACCGCATGTACGGCGAAAACGGCAGTGATCTTATGTACGGTGGCCAAGGTGCCGACTGGATGTATGGCAACGCTGCCAACGACCGGATGTACGGTGGCACCAACAGCGACCGCTTGTATGGTGGCTCGGGCAATGATCGGTTATATGGCGAAGCAGGTAACGACCGCCTGTATGGCGCCACTGGTAATGACACGATTGAAGGCGGCGTCGGCAATGACATTATGGAAGGCGGGGCTGACAGCGATACGTTCGTCTTTACGGCCAACAATGGGGCCGACACCATCACCGATTTCGATATCACAGAAGACACCATCGAATTCAGCGGCACAGGTCTGAATTTTGCTGCCCTGAACATCTCATATGCGGGCGGTGACGCGACGATTAATTACGGCACCGGCACGATTGTCCTAGAGGGCGTTTCCAGCGGTCTAAACGCGGGTGATTTTGACTTTGTCTAGAACACGTCAAGTTTCGACTGAGTAACCCAACCCACAAAAATGCCCCGCGATTTGCGGGGCATTTTTCGTTTCATCTGTACACCAACGCGCAAATGACAGGGATTGACCTCATTTACACAAAATAAACCAACACAATCACGCCACAGACCCTCGCGGCATTCTTGAAGAGATTCAGCCAAAGGTGTATAATCTACACCCGAACTTCAATTAGGGAGGTAGCTATGACAACCTATACATTGCAAGGCATTTCCCTTGATTATGGCGTCAATTCAGGAACGCAAATACTGGAGCCAATCGCACAAGGCAACGCAACACTGACGGTCGTCGGGACCTATAACTACATCACTTCATATAGCTATAATATGGAGACAGGGACCGACGTGACACTCGGCGCGAACATGGGAACCTTGTATCAGAATACCTTTGGCGGCCCAGTTCCGGTTGGCAGGGTGCCCTTCTTTCGAATTGGAAACCTGTCATGGACGGACAACGGCGGTGTCGCGCGGGTTTCTACCGTGTTGACAATCCAATACGAGGAAAACGCCAACCTCTACCAAAACAATTACTTTGTCTTGGACGGCGACCCGCTTCCCACCCTTAGCACTGCGGCGGAATTTGACGCTTTTCTGATCAGCACGACAATCACCAGGGTCACCACAGGGCCCTATGCCCCCAACACTGGTTTTAATCTGGAAAATGTGACTGGCATGACCGTCAGCGACCACGACACCATTTTCGGCAGCGTGGGGAATGATACCTTCAACGCAGGGGCTGGTAATGACACGGTTTTCGGCGACGGTGGCGAAGACGACATTGCCGGTGGCACCGGTGATGATCGGATTTATGGCGGCGCGAACAACGACGTGATTGACGGAGGTTGGGGTGATGACCGGCTCTCCGGTGGAGCTGGCATAGACTGGCTATATGGCGGATCAGGGAGTGACCGCCTAAGGGGAGGCGGAGGCGATGACCGTCTCTATGGGTTGGGCACAGGCATCCATCAATTTGGTGACTCCGATCGGCTCCTTGGTGGGGCTGGAAACGACCTCTTGTATGGAAGCGACGGCAATGAATATCTCAGCGGTGGCAGCGGCGATGACGCGCTCTATGCAAACAACGGTAACGACCGTCTGCGTGGCGACGGCGGCAGCGACCGCCTTTATGGTGGCGAAGGGGACGACCGCCTTTATGGTGGCGATGGTGTTGATTACCTCTATGGCCAAGATAACAATGACATGCTGTATGGCAACGGCGGTGGAGACAGGTTGTATGGTGAGGCAGGCAATGACACCCTGAACGGGGGCAACGGCGGCGACCGGCTTTGGGGCGGCGAGGGTAACGACACCCTAAGTGGAGGCAACGGTCGCGACCGACTCTACGGCGACGCGGGTGACGACATCCTGACCGGCGGCGCTGACCGCGATATGTTTATATTCAAAGACGGTGATGGCAACGACGCCATCACCGATTTCGTCCTTGGCGAAGACCTGATCCGGTTTGAGCATACGGCGCTAAACTTCGACGCGCTGGACATTTCCTATGCGGCTGGCAACGCCTTGATCGACTACGGCACAGGCACGATAGTGCTTGAAGGCATATCCGGCGGACTGACCTCCAACGATTTTTCATTCATCGACGTCGTCTAGTGCTTATCCAAACCTGCGAGCCTCAATAACCCCCCCGAGTATCACGCGGGCAACCTCTACACTTGCGGCAAAATGTATCGGTAAAATCGCTGTTTATCAGCCTAACCAACCTTGAGAGGAATCAGCCAAAGTTGTATACTTAGGGCGCGGACTTCAATTAGAGGAGTTAGCTATGACAACCTATACATTACAAGGCATTTCCCTTGATTATGGTGTTAATTCAGGAACAAATATTCTCGAGCCAACCACATTGGGCAGCGCCACGCTGACTGTTGTCGGGACGCATGATTTTGTACCCGCCTATTTCTACCGATGGGAAGCGGGCACGGATGTGTATCTCGGTGCAAACGCTGGGGAACTATACCAGGATACCTTTGGCGGGCCTGTTCCAGCGGGTCGGGTACCTTTCTTTCGGATAGAAAATCTGTCCTGGACTGATAGCGGTGGCGTCGCACGGGTTTCGACCGTACTAACGATCCAGTACGAGGAACATTGGCAACTGTACCAAAACAACTACTTTGTATTGGATGGCGACGCTCTGCCCACCTTAAGCACGGCGGCCGAGTTTGACGCCTTTCTCACCAGCACAACCTCTGCACGGGTCACATCAGGGCCCTACGCCCCGAACACAGCGTTTGATCTGATAAATGTGGCTGGCATTTCTGTCACTGAGGATGACATCGTCTATGGCACGGCTGGGGGCGACATCTTTAGCACCGGGTCTGGCGATGATACGATTTATGGCCTGGCTGGCGAAGAAGACATTGAGGCTGGCACAGGGAATGACCGTGTCTATGGGGGCACAGAAAGTGATGTTATTGATGGCGGCGCGGGTGATGATCGGCTTTGCGGCGGTGATAGCATCGACTGGCTATATGGCGGGGCGGGCAGCGATCGCCTTAGGGGTGGTGGTGGCGATGATCGAATCCACGCCCTAGGCACAGGTACCCATCAAGCTGGGGATTCAGACCGGCTCCATGGTGGTGCTGGCCGCGACTTTCTCTATGGAGGAGATGGCGACGATTTCCTGTATGGCGGCAGCGATGATGATACCCTCTATGCCAGAAACGGTGATGACCGGTTGCGTGGCGACGGGGGCAGCGACAGACTCTATGGTGGCGATGGCGATGACCGGCTTCATGGTGGTGATGGCGTCGACCAACTCTATGGTCAGAATGATAATGACATCCTGCATGGGAATGGCGGCGGCGACCGGCTCTATGGCGAGGCTGGTAATGACACCCTGAACGGGGGCAACGGTGGCGACCGACTGTGGGGTGGTGATGGCACCGACACGTTGGTCGGTGGCGCTGGCCGTGATCGGCTGTACGGCGACGCGGGGGATGACACCCTGACGGGTGGCAGTGACGCCGACATGTTCTTGTTCAGCTCTGGCGATGGCGCCGACACCATCACCGACTTCGTTGTAGGCGAAGACCTTATCCGGCTCGAATACACCGGGCAAAGTTATGAGACGCTGGGCATTACCTATGCAGGCGGCAACGCAACCGTCGATTATGGGTCTGGCACGGTTTTACTAGAGGGTGTCGATGGTGGCCTATCCGCCAGTAATTTCTCCTTCATCGACTTCGCCTAGGGGTTAGTTCGAAAAGGCCAATCTATCTGGCCCTCTAAATGCCCCGTTACCTACGGGGCATTTTCTCGTTCTACGCTGATCAGCGGTGTACAGCACATTTTGCACATCTGACACTTGGAAAATACGGCAAAATGTATCAATGAAATCGCGGTGTTTCACCTCTACTGACCTTGAGAGGAATCAGCCAAAGTTGTATACTTAGGGCGCGGACTTCGATTAGAGGAGTTAGCTATGACAACCTATACATTACAAGGCATTTCCCTTGATTACGGTGTCCAACCGACAACCGTTTTAGGGACAGCCACACTGACTGTTGTTGCGTCAGATGACTACGATTTGTCCTATATTTACGAGTTCCCCGTACATACCGACGTGGCGATCAGTGACAGCACGGGCACGCTGTTCCAAGAGACCTTCGGTGGCCCACCTCCAGCAAACCGGATTCCGTTCTACCGGATTGAACAGATATCTTGGACCGATAGCGGCGGCGCAAACCGGACTGCCGTTGTGTTGACAATCCAATACGAGGAACACTGGGAACTGTACCAGAATAACTATTTCGTTTTGGATGGTGATGCCTTGCCCGTTTTGGCCACAGGGGCTGACTATGACACGTTCATCCTTGGCCTGACGATCACTCGGGTTACATCTGGGCCCTACGCCCCAGGTGCAGTGATAGACTTGTCGGACGTGCAGGGTATTGTGGTGGCGGAAAATGACATCATCACTGGGGCCTTGGGTGATGACATTATTGACGCCGGAACAGGCCACGATACAGTTTATGGCGAAGCTGGCGACGACCGTTTAACCGGCGGCGATGGGCTGGACCGGCTGTACGGCAGCAGCGGCAATGATCGGCTCTATGGCGACGCGGGCAACGATCGCCTGATTGCCGGATCCGGTAATGATTTGGTGTTTGGCGGCGCCGACAATGACCGCATCTATGGCGGCAGAGGTATCGACGTTTTGCGGGGCGCCACAGGTGACGACCGCATCTATGGCGGCGACGACAACGACCGGCTATATGGCGGCACTGGCCAAGACTTTCTCTATGGTGAAGACGGCGATGACAAAATCTATGGCGAAAGCGGTGGCGATAAAATCCGCGGCGGGCTGGGTGATGATCGTATTTTTGGCGACGATGGCAACGACAAAATTTACGGCGACGAAGGCCAAGACCGTATCTGGGGTGGAGACGGCAACGACAAGCTGTATGGCAATGCCGGAAATGATATCATCGACGCCGGCAAGGGACATGACCTTGTAAAGGGTGGAGCCGGCAATGACATCATGCAAGGCGGAACCGGACGCGATACCTTTGTGTTCAACAACAATGTTGGTGACGATACGATCACCGACTTTAAGTCCACCATCGACATCATCCAACTGGTCGGCACTGGATTAGCTTTTGATGACCTGATGATTTCCTACACCGCAGGTGATGCGCTGATTGAATTCGGTACTGGGTCAATCCTGGTGGAAAACATCGCCCACGGACAGCTGGTCGCGGCTGACTTTGATTTTATCTAGGGCAAAACCCAACTCAGAGCGCCCCACCAATGGTGGGGCGTTTGCATCAAACGCAGAAACACTCCAGCGCGCGCCATGAGCCACAGCAGTTTCCGTCACCACAAATTTTAGTGGCGACGAGAATCAGCAGGGCCTATACATCCCCATAGCCCAGAGCAAACGCTCAACGCCAATAAGGGATGTACAATGACAAACGAAACCCGCAACCAGAAAACCCCTGTGTTGTTCACAATGGGCAAGGTCGCTTCTAGCTCACTGACCATGGCGTTTCGCAATGCTGACATTCCCAGCCATCACATCCACAATCTAAACCCGCAAACCCTGCAAAAAATTGCTGAACCTGACACCAAAGCAGGGCATGCGCCGGTCAAACATGTCAGCCAATCCCTAAGCCACCGCAGAGAATACATTGACCATCCAGAGCGGTTTTTATTCATATCTCTCGTCCGCGATCCCGTGGCCCGAAACATCAGCGCCTTCTTTCAAAACCTGCATCTTGCTGAAAAAGAGACCGGCGTTGAAAACGATATTGAAGTGCTGTTCGAGCGCTTTCTGAAAACCTATCCGCACAGGCTGCCACTGCGTTGGTTTGATCACCAATTCCAAAAATACCTGAATGTTGATATCTACAAACACGCGTTCAACAAGACCAAAAAATTCCGCTACCTGCCTCAGAAAAACACACTGTTGATGCGCATTGATTGCCCGCGCGCAGACAAAGAACAATTGTTGTCCGACATTTTCAACACCCCGATTGCCGTCCCCGACGCGAATGTCGGCGATCAAAAAGACTATAGCGAACGCTACATCGCCTTCAAAAATCACGCACGTTTTGAGGATGCTTTCCTAGCGCGAATTTACAACTCACCCTTTTGCCGTCACTTCTGGACCAATCAGGAACGCCGCGAGATGCGCAAGCGTTGGTCAATCTGAACCGCAAGTCCAGCCTCAGAAAACCAACAACATATCCTCAAGCCCAGTCAGACTCCCAACGCCAGCAAGCGTCACGCTATTGCCAGTATCAAATTCGAAAACGACGTTTCCATTTTGCACGGTTGCGAAATCCATGATCTCAGCATTTGATAGTGCAGTGCCACCCCACAGAGCATCATCGAAGCTCAGGAAATCAGAGCCCACTTTATAATCCGTAACCGTATCGTGGCCACCATTCGAGACAAACTCAAACGTATCCACACCACTGCCACCAGTCAGAATGTCATTGCCAGCGCCGCCGCGCAACCAATCACGCCCAACGTCACCATTCAACTGATCATTGCCTTGGTCACCGAACAACCGGTCAGACCCGTTGCCGCCAAACAGCGTGTCGTCACCGCCGTCGCCATAGACCATATCATCATCGTTGCCGCCGAACAGTTGGTCGTCTCCCGATCCGCCATTTAGAATATCATTGCCGTTGCTGCCCAACAGCCTGTCGGCCCCACTGCCGCCGCGCAAATCATCATCGCCATTGTCGCCATACAGCCGATCATCTCCGGCGCCGCCAAACAGCTCGTCATCACCGTTTTCACCGTACAACCGATCATTGCCTTCATCACCAAACAACCTGTCCGCACCAAGACCGCCTTCCAGCCTGTCATTGCCGCCCTGACCGAACAGTACATCATTGTCCTGTCCACCATACATCTGATCATTTCCAGAACCGCCGTACATCTTGTCCATACCCGCACCGCCGTACATTGCATCATGGCCCTGATCGCCGTTCAATATATCGGCACCGTCACCACCCCGCAGAATGTCATTGTGTAAACCGCCGTTCAGTTCATCATCACCGCTGTCCCCAAACAGACGGTCAATACCGTCCCCGCCAAACAACACATCGGCACCGGCCTCACCATAGAGCCAGTCAGCTCCTTCGCCACCATGCAGCTCATCACCTTGGGTGCCGCCGCGTAGCGTGTCATCGCCACCATCCCCCATAAGGATGTCACTGCCTTGACCGCCATATAATTTGTCATGACCAGAGCCTCCGTATAGCGTGTCATCTCGGTTGCCGCCGTTCAACACATCGTGGCCGCCGTCGCCCCACAACTTGTCAGCCCCGTTACCACCATTGATCTCGTCATTGCCTTGGCCACCGTGCAATTGATCATCATTGTCATCACCAAACAATTGATCATTGCCGTCATCGCCATACAATCTGTCTGCGCCCAAACCGCCACGCATCACGTCATTGCCGTTTTCGCCAAACAACACATCATTATCCAAACCACCGTTCAACTGATCATGCCCACTGCCGCCAAACAGCCGATCATTGCCATCGCCACCAAATAGCAAGTCATGACCCGCATCGCCTCTGACCGTGTCGGCACCGTCTCCGCCGCTTAGGCGGTCATTCCCCATTTCGCCGTGCAAGGCGTCATCACCTGTGCCGCCATACAGCATATCATTGCCGTCTTCGCCAAACAGGCTGTCATTGCCATCTTCACCAAACAAACTGTCATCACCCGTGCCGCCAAACAGACTGTCGCCACCGGTGCCACCACGCATATTGTCATTCCCGCCTTCGCCAAACAGCGTGTCTATGCCATCATCGCCACGCAGGTTGTCGTTGCCAGCTCCACCATAAAGCGTGTCATTATCATTGCCGCCGACCAGCCAGTCATGACCATTGTTGCCCCGCAGCGTATCGTCACCCACGCCGCCATATAGCGCATCTTTACCGTCGCCCCCGCGCAATTGATCATTGCCGCGGTCCCCAAAAAGCCGGTCGTCGCCGTCATCACCAAACAGCTTGTCTATACCTCTTCCGCCGTGCAACTCATCTTCACCCGCATCGCCATACAGAATATCATCACCCAGATCACCGCTCATCCAGTCATTGCCGCCGCTGCCGAACATCACATCATTCCCGTCCGCCCCAAACATGGTGTCGCGCCCCGCTGTGCCGAACAAATCGTCATCCCCAGCCCCCCCAACGATGTCTTGCTCAACAACCAACATCGGACGATCCGGTCCTGAAAAACCGGCCCCGAAAATATCAGCCAACGTCAACCCACCACCGGCTTGATTGTAGACCTCGATCACCTCACTCCGATAGGTGATCCGCGCCCCGTACGACGTGATCTCAAACCCCAACTGGGCGAGAGAATACAACATCTGAAATGAGGAAATATCCAGCGTGTCAGTTCCGGCCTGGAAATCCATTATTCTGTCCAGCCCATTGTCCGCCATTAAAACAAAAATATCGGCCCCTGTGCCACCATATAGCCGATCTTCGCCCGCACCATCCATCAGGATGTCGTCACCACCATTGCCACGCAGAGTGTCGTCGCCGTTGCCGCCTTCCAATAGATCGTCGAAATTGCCGCCGTGGTGAACGTCATCGGCTTGTGTGCCCAGCAATTGCACACCATGTTGGCTTGCGTCATAGGCCATTTGAGTCAAACCGCCCTCGTTCTGCGAGGCCACGTATAATTGCACTTCGTCACCAATTTGCTGGGCAGCAATCTGCGCAACATTGTTCAGCCCCATGCCATCCGTATCTTCCATCGTTTGCAAGTGAAGCAACTGACCGTTGGGCAACAATGTGAACGTGCTAACCCCGTCATCCGCGCCACCTGCCACCACATAAACGCGGCCATCAACGGTGAAGGTCTCAATCGCTGTCACACCCCCATACCGTGTGTTCAATGTGTCGAGAACATGATCCACAGTCACCAGGTTTCCGGTCTCGGTGATCCGTATCACACTTAAGGAATTGCTGCCCGCCGACGCCAAAATCGCATAGCTTTCACCATAGGCGGTGACGACTTCCATGCCGGTTGGATCGGCCACGCCTAGCCCATCCTGCGCGCCCATTGATCCGCGTAACGTCAATGCACCCGTAACAGGATCCACCAGAAAACAGGAAACCCCGTTTTCGCTGGCCGATGCCGCGACCAAATAGGTATGACCCGCAACCACAGTTTGATCCAATGCGACAACATTATTCAAGTAACTGGTGTTTGTGTCGGAAACCGACGCAGCCGCATCATACTGGGCTTGGCTGTCCAGCCGATATCCGGATATGCCACTGCCGCCAACTTCCGCAAAATAGAGCATGTTATGCGCCGCAAGCGTCATGGTGGTCATGACCGTGGCACCCGCCTGAGCCAGACCAATCCCAATCACCGCCCCGGTCGAGTCAAGGTTGCCATTCGCATCCAGCTCATAGCCGTCCATCTGTGAGGCGCTAGAGCCCCCCGTCAGCGCATAGGTGACGCTGCCCACATCTATTAGGGATATGCCACCGCTGGCCGTGGCTGACATGCTCGCCGAATATAAAGACGTATCAACCAGTTGTGCCGTAGACGACCCTGACAGTTGATAGCTGCTCATGCCGCCATTCACGCCTGAACTCGTCAATAAATACAGCCCTTGCGCTGTTTCGTAGAACTCTAACCCTGTGATACCGATATCCAGTGGCACTTGCCCTGTTTCGATCACCGCTTGGAAATTTAGAAACCCCATTTATTCCACCTCATTTACCCAGTCAGGTCAAAATCGGATGGAATACAGTCATCGAAATTACCCATTTCGGGCGAAACAATGTTCTTTAGGGTGAATTCGCTTGGATATTTTTAGGACTCATCAACCAAATCATATTGGCAGAGTGTTTGGGGTGAAAACCGCCAGCGGCGCTATTTCATCTGATACTCGTGAAAATCGATAGCTTCTTCCAGATCATCAAAATAGGTGATTTTGCCGTTTTCCAAAACACAGCCCACATCGCAAAACTTACGCACCTGCGCCATGCTGTGGCTAACCAGGAATGAGCCGCTGGCGTTCATGCGTTCGCGAAACACTGCTTGGCTTTTACGCTTGAAACTCGCGTCGCCCACCGCAGTGACCTCGTCCACCAAATAGGTGTCAAACCGAATCCCCATCGACGTGCCAAACGCCAACCGTGACTTCATGCCGGACGAATAGCTGCGCACAGGCATATAGAAATGCCCGCCCAGCTCGGCAAAATCCGCCACAAAGTCCAGCAACTCATCCGTATCGACACCGTAAATACGGGCAATGAATCGCACGTTCTGCGCGCCTGTCAGATCACGGTGAAAACTGCCACCAAACCCAACGGGCCACGAAATGGTACCGTCGCTGACAATTCGACCGCTGTTGGGGCGCAAAGCTCCGGCAATCATCTCCATCAGGGTGGTTTTGCCGGCACCGTTTCGGCCCAATACCGCCACAGCAGCCCCCGTGGGGAACGTCAGGGAAATATTGTCTGCCACAACTTTCTTTTGCCCGTTCGCCCAAAAGAACTTGGTCAGATTCTCAAACCGAACCATGCTTCCCCCTAACGGCGATCACGCACACTGTAGTAAACCAGAACCAAAATGGCCCAAGTCAACAACATGAACAGGCCAATCAAAACCGTCAGCATTATGCGCTGCGGGAATTCGGCAGTCTGCGCCAAAGTCGGACTAACGTAAGCGGTCAGGTAACGGCTTTGTCGCGCCGCACTTGAGCGGGCCAAATCAACAGCCGCCAAGGCCAAGCTATAGGTTTTCTCGGCAAACTCTTTTTCCACCGACAAGTTTTCAAACTCTGCAATCAATGTGGGGTAGTCCCTGCCATCAGCCTCGGCGCCCGTTTGTACAAACGTCTCGCGCTCACTTTCGATGCGTGTGCGGATCACATCAATCTGCCGCGCCGCTTGTTCCAGACGCGGGTCATTATCCTGCGTGGCGATCGCTGCAATCAAATCATGCTCGATCAACGCCTGCGCCAATTGCTGCTGCAAACTGTTCACAACACCCATCCGGCCTTGGATGTCAGCGGCGGGGTCAACAATTTGTGTATTGGTTCTGAACTTGACCAACTCTTGACGTGCCTGCTTTAGCCGCACCAATGAATCATCCAGATCTGCAAGCGCGTAACTCATGGTGTCCTCGCGCACGACCTTGTTCAGCGAATTGATCATCCGTTGGCTTTCCGTCACGATCTCGCGCGCAATCTGTTGCGCCTCAGCCGCCGTAAATGCCAGTACCCTTAGCTCAATCAAACCCGTGCCCTGATCATAGGAAATCCGCACCATCCGTTGCCAATACCGCAACTTTTCCTCAATCGTCGCATCGGGCCACAGCGCAAATAGCGGGTCCGTATCCCAATGCCGAGAATACACCGCATTGATGTCCAGACGCTGGTCAACGATCTCGACCATCTCTTGACTGCGGATAAATTCATATAGCACATCAGTGTCCGCTGCGCCGCCACTGCCACCCGTAATGGCCGCCAACCCGGTCATCAAACCACTGGCGCCACCGCTTTCTTCCTGGCGCACGGTGAAACCGGTGGTCGATGCATATTGATCCGCAGCAAAGCTCCACAAATAGATCGAGGCCAAAACCACGGGCAAAACCACCATCAAAATGAAGCTATTGCGCACCCCATAGTGGCGTTTTTTTAGCGCAGCGGGCTTGGCAACGGGGCGAACCGCGATTTCAGGCTCAGCCTGTGCGGCTACAGCCCTGCGTCTGGCTTTTCCGTTTCTAGTCTTATTATTCACTAATTATTTCCACTCGAACTTATTTGAATCCTGCTGCTTATTCCTACATAGTAACCACTATCAATGCCAGCCCAAAGGAATTTCTGCCCTGTCCGCAACGCCTCTTCCATCCGGCCCTTCTGCCGACGCAAAACCGGTCACAACACGGTCTTTTGCTTCATCCCGAACGGTGATGGCTCTAATTCTGCGCGAAATGACTTCGACCTACGGGCGTTCGCCGGGTGGGTACATCTGGGCCATTCTTGAGCCTCTCGGCATGATTGCACTGCTGTCAGTCGCCTTTTCACTTTTGCTGCGTTCGCCCTCACTTGGGTCCAATTTCATCCTGTTCTACGCCACGGGTTACTTGCCGTTTATGCTCTATCAACAACTCTCGGTCACTGTGATGCGCTCTATCAAATTCTCCAAACCATTGTTGTTATATCCCAGCGTTACATGGCTTGATGCGGTCATCGCACGCTTTGCCCTGAACACGCTCACACAAATCATGGCCGGTTTTATCTTGTTGGCTGCCATCTTGCTGATCGCTGACACACACACCGTGCTGGATATCACACCAATCTTGATTGCGATCTGTTTGGCCGCACTTTTGGGGCTTGGAATTGGCTTGATGAATTGCCTACTGAACGGATTGTTCCCCGTTTGGGGTACGATCTGGGCCATCGCCACCCGCCCGTTGTTCCTCGCCTCGGCCATCCTGTATATCTACGAGGAAATGCCCGACATGCTGCAAAATATGCTCTGGTACAACCCACTGGTGCACATCACCGGCATGTTCCGCAGCGGCGTCTTTTCGCTCTATGACCCTGTTTACCTCTCGCCACTTTACGTGTTGGGCGTTGCGATGGTCACCATCGTTTTGGGACTAATCCTGATGCGTCGCTATCACAAAGACATTCTGGGCAAGCTTTAGCGCGTCTTGGCCAGCGCCAGAACCTTGTCATGGGTCAGCGTCTTACGCGCCAAAACGCCATCCACAATCGCACGGCGGGTCAGCCGCAAATAGGTCTTGCGATCCACATCATAGCGACGCGCGGCAAACAACCATTTCGGAACCAACAGTGCCAACAATGGCCAAAACAAAATGCCGGCCGCATTGTGATACATGATCAACCCGTTGCGGTAATTGTAATAGACTTTCCAAAGCGGGTTATAGACCCCCTTTGTATGACCGGAAAAAGTTGTGCAATTATGTTCAAACCGGACCAATGGGTCAAACAACATGGTAAATCCACGGCGGCGCAAACGCAGGCTATAGATCACATCATCGCCATACAAAAACAAGGCGCCTTCGGGGTAGCCCATTTCGTTAATCACTTGGCGGGAAATAAACATCCCAACAAAGGACGCCATGTCCAGCGGCTGGGGCTCACGCCCTTCATAGGTGCTGCGCGCAATATGATAACCATCGCGCCCCGCCCCAAACAAGGTCTTGAGGAAAACCGCAGGTTTCCAAAATGGGTTCACCGACGGGCGGTTCATTTCGCAGATTTCACCATCAGGGTAGTAAACCGCCGCTGCCCAAACGTCTGCCCCACCACTAACCTTGTCACGCGATGCACTCACGAATTGATCAAACGCACCCGCATGTGGGCGGGCATCGTCATCCATCACAACAACCCAATCCGGATCGCATTCCTTGACCGCCAAACGCATGCCAACCTCAAACCCGCCAGCCCCGCCAAGATTGCGATCACTGTGATGCACCAACAGGCGCGGGTCTTGCTGTGTGTCCAGCCAGGCTTGAGTGCCGTCGCTGGAACAATTGTTCACCACCACGATTGCGCTCAAACTACCCTCGGTCACAACCAATAGACGCTCCACCGTAATTTTAAGCTCATTCAGACGGTTATGTGTGGTGACAATAGCGACCAGTTTCATTGTACGATCTTTGTTTGGGGGGGAACCAAGTGAACCATTTAACTCTCATTCAAAACACGAGATTGCTATTGGCCATAGTTGGCGCAATTGGTCAATCACAACCTGCCCTATAAAACGGCGTCTTCAACTTCCTCAACCGAAAACCCCAGCGCATCCAACCCGTCTTCCAAATAATCTGGCAACAGCGGGATGCCCATCAGGTATTTCTCAGTCGGTAACGTCGCCTCTTGTTTGGCGGTTTTTATCGCCTCGGCCAGTTCCGCCGCATCAAAGGTCTCGCGCCCGATCCACATAACCGCCACAAGGCTGGCTTGCTCGTCGCGGTTCATATCTGCGATATAGCTTCGCAATTCGGCCTCGGTACCATCAGAGGGACGGCTCTCCAAAATTGTGTCGGACCCAGCTTCATCAGTGGACCGGTCCCAACGCCCAACCTTTGCGCCCAATTCACGGGCGCGGATGATAACACGGGCAATCTTGTTGGTGCTGATTTCAAGCATGTGAACAACCTTTCGAGTCGGTTTTCAGTTTGCCCTAAAACCCGCCCATATCAAAGCCTATTCGCTCGGTTTGCTCAACGGGACCACATTTGCCGCATCTAATTCGGGCGCCAATTCCTCAAAATCGAAATTGTCCAGACGTGCGGCGCGTTTGCCTGCTCGCTCGGCCGCTGTGCCGATCCCATCAAGATCAGCGCGGGCCTGATTGAAATGCGTGTCCAGCTTGCCAACCCGCTCCACCACCATCTCGACATCGCGGTGCAACATGCGCAAGGTTTTGCGAATGGCCCCGGCCTGCTCGCGCATCCGCGCATCTTTCAAAATCGCGCGCATGGTGTTCAACGTGGCCATACAGGTGGTCGGTGACACGATCCAGACCTGCGCTGCGAAACCTTCCCGCACCAGTTCAGGAAAGTTAGCGTGCAACTCGGCATAAACCGCCTCAGAGGGCAAGAACATCAACGCCCCATCCGCCGTCTCGCCTTCCAGAATATACCGCTCGGAAATTGCCTTGATGTGACCTTTTACGGACACCTTAAAAGCCTTCACGGCCTCTTTCATTTCCCAATCATTGCTCGCGTTGCGCAATGCCTCATAGGCCTCCAACGGGAACTTGGAGTCGATCACAATTGGGCCCGGCGGGTTGGGCAAATCAATCAGGCAATCAGCCCTCTTTCCGTTGCTTAAAGTGGCCTGCAATTTGTAGCTGTCCGCAGGCAACGCCTTGCCCACAATATCATTCAGCTGGATTTCTCCGAATGCCCCACGGGTTTGCTTATTTGACAAAATGTCCTGCAAGCTCAACACATCACCCGAAAGTTTTTCAATATTGGTCTGGGCCCGATCAATCGTCGCCAATCGCTCCTGCAATTGGGTCAGCGATTTGGTGGTATTTTGCGAACTGCCATGCAGGCTCTCGGCCATCTTGGCCTGTACCTCGGCCAGACGTTGTTCCAGCGTATTCATCAACTGCGCTTGCGCCACAGTCTGGGTTTGGCTGACCGTATTCAGCCCCCCCGCCAGTTGCGATTGCCCATCCGACAGCGCCTGAACCCGATGCCCCAACTGGCCAATTTGCTGGCCCAACGGCGCCATCATCTGCATCGAGTGCCCAGCGCGGCGCACCATCATAATCAGCAAAATGAACAGCAGCAAAACCATGACTGCCCCAGCCGCCAGCAGTATCAGCCACGTGGGGTCCATTTCGGCGATAATATCCTGAAATCCCATCATGTGCGCCCAAATAATCGTTCGATATCGGCCAGTTTCAACTCCACATATGTGGGACGGCCGTGGTTACATTGACCGGAATGCGGCGTGGCTTCCATTTCGCGCAACAACGCGTTCATTTCATCCGCCTGCATACGTCGCCCCGACCGGATCGATCCATGGCAGGCCACGCGGCTCAGGATCGCCTCAATGCGTGCTTGCACAGTCAGGCTGTCGCCCAGATCGGCCAGCTCATCCAGAATATCAAGGATCATCCCTTTGGCATTGATCGTGCCCAGGATCGCCGGTGTTTCGCGCACTGCAATCGCCCCGGCACCAAAGGGTTCAATCGTCAACCCAAGCCGAGCCAGATCCTCGGCCATCTCCAGCAAACGTGCCGCATCGCCTTCGGACAATTCCACAATTTCGGGGATCAGCAAGGCTTGTGCTGCCACACCATTCTCGGCCATCTGGGCTTTGAGTTTTTCATACACCAACCGCTCATGGGCAGCGTGTTGATCCACCACCACCATGCCATCTGTTGTCTGTGCGATGATATAGTTCTCATGCACCTGCGCACGCGCCGCACCCAACGGTAAATCCGTCGGCGCATCCGCTTCAATCGGCGCTTCAAACCGCGCCGAGGCCTCGGCAAAACCACCCGCTTCAAACGCGGGCGCTTGCATCGCATGTGCCGTTCCCAATGCTCCCATTGACGGGCGATCCATCTGGTAAATCCGACCTGCTGGAACCTCGGGCCGAAACGCGCCCAAAGTCGCATCCGCAACAGTCGTCGAAGCCCGATGCCCCGATTCAGCCAATGCATGACGCAGCGCCGATACAATCAACCCCCGCGCCAAACCAGGCTCGCGAAACCGCACCTCGGATTTGGCGGGATGCACGTTCACATCCACGAAATGCGGATCACACTCCAAAAACAACACAGCCGCCGGATGCCTATCCCGTGACAGAAAATCGAAATAGGCTCCACGCAACGCGCCGATCAACAGCTTGTCTCGCACAGGCCGCCCGTTGACGTATAAATACTGCATCACCGCAGAACCGCGCGAAAACGTCGGCAGGGCAGCATAACCGGTCAGCGCGATCCCTTCGCGCGCGGCATCAATTTTCAGGGCATTGTCCGCAAATTCTGCCCCCAAAACCCGCCGCAGTCGCCCATGCAGCGCGTCGAACAAATCGCCAGATTGTGCATCGGCACGGAACGTCAAACGCCCCTCGCCGCCGCCTGAAACATCACGCAGGGTAAAGCTGACGAACGGCTCTGCCATTGCCAATCGTTTAACCACGTCGCCAATCGCCTGAACCTCTGCCCGATCCGTGCGTAGGAATTTCAACCGTGCTGGCGTCGCATAAAACAAGTCGCGCAATTCGACCACGGTGCCACTGTTCAACGCTGCAGGTTTGACCGCCTCAATCACGCCGCCCGCCACACGGATCATCGCCGCATCCGCGCCCTCGACCCGCGACGTGATCGCCAATCGGCCAACAGCCCCTAGGGACGGCAAGGCCTCGCCGCGAAACCCGAAACTGTGGATATTCAAAAGATCCGTACCGTCGATTTTCGATGTGGCATGCCGCGACATGGCCAATGGCAAATCATCCGCCGATATCCCGCAACCGTCATCGACCACGCGGATCAAGGTTTTGCCACCATCCGCATAGGAAACGTCGATCCGCCGCGCGCCCGCGTCAAGCGCGTTTTCAATCAACTCTTTAACCGCAGAGGCGGGCCGCTCAACCACTTCGCCCGCCGCAATCCGGTTGATTGCAGCGTCATCCAATTGCCGGATAACAGGACGATTTTCGCCTATATGGGTGTTTGATGCGGGCATGGCACAAGAATTAGCACATCATGCCCCGATTCGACCACCAAGATTCGCAGGCTTGCGTTAATTCGCAGGCTTCAGCCCCTCGGGCTGCCCCACCACCACAAACCGCAAGTCATCGGGCCGCACAAACCGTTTGGCAACGCGGGTGATATCGCCCAGCGTAACGGCGTTGATCTTGTCATTTCGGGTCGCGATATAATCGACTGGCAAGCCAGTGATCTGCATCCCCACCATGATATTTGCAATCGGTCCGTTGCCATCAAAACGCAGCGGATAAGCGCCGGTCAAATAGGTCTTGGCCCCATCCAGTTCCTCGGCGGTGACACCATCTTCAGCCATCTTGATCCATTCCGCGCGGATCACGTCGATTGCCTCGGCGACACGATCATTGGCCGAAGCCACACTGCCCATATAAAGCTCGGCGTAATCCATTGGTTGCAGGTAGCTATAGACCCCATAGGTCAACCCACGCTTCTCGCGCACCTCTTCCATCAAACGGGACTGACGACCACTGCCGCCCAAAATGGTGTTCATCAGATAGGCCACAAAGAAATCATCGTCGTGGCGCTCGATTCCTTCATGCCCAAAGATCACCACGGATTGCGGCGTATCAAACGGGATCACCGTCACACCTCCCGTCAGTTGATAATCAGCACGCTTTGGCATGTTGGCGCCGACGGCTGGTAAATCACCCAACAACCCATCTAACAACGCGCCCAGTTCGTCCGGCGTAATATCACCCACAGCCGCGACAAACAGCCGATCCCGCGCAATGGTCGCGGCTTTGGCGGCAATTAAATCCTCACGGGTCAATTCGGCTACAGAGTCCAACGTACCGCTGCGCGACGTCGCATAAGGGTGCCCTGCATAGGCCAATTCACTAAACCTGCGACCCGCAATATCGTCAGGGTCTTTCAGATCACCCTGAATGCCCGAGATCACCTGCGCGCGCACACGATCAATCGCGGTTTGATCAAATCGTGGCTCGACCAATGCAGCGCGCAACAGCTCCATTGCGGCCCCACGATTTTCGCTTAAAAATTGCGCCGAGATGGCCAAAGCGTCACTGCGCGCCGAAAACCCAAAGCTCGCCGCCAAGCCCTCAACCGCCGCCGCATATTGGCGGGCATCCATGTCGGCCGCGCCCTCTTCCAACAGGCCACTCATCAAATTGACGGCCCCACGCTTACCATCCGCGTCCAAATTGGTACCGCCTTTGAAGCGGATTTCAAGCGACGTGAACGGGATTGAATGTTCCTCGACGAGCCAAGCAGTAATGCCACCAGGCGATGTAACTTCCTGAATTTCGACCTCGGCCTTGGCCACCGCTGTGAACGTCAGCAGCGCAATCAACGCCATGTAAATCCGCTTCATTGGCTCACCTCCGCAACAGCATCCGGTTTGGTCAGCCACCCCGTCACAGCTTGTTTTTTGTCCAGCAACATCGCGGCCGCCTCGATCACTTCATCTGCCGTGACGTCTTTTAGTATCTCCGGCCAATCCTGTACGTCCTTGACCGTTAAACCCGACGTTAACGCCGCGCCATACATGTTAGCCAAGGCCTGCACATCATCGCGCTCATAGATCAAACTGGCACGCAACTGCATCTTGATACGCGCAAACTGCTCGGCGTCTACGCCTTCCTCGATAAACTCGGCGACAGCGGTGTCCAACAATGCCTCACCCTCGGCCAAATCAACGCCTTCGCTGGGAACCATCACCAAACCGAACGTGGTTTGGTCCAGTGACATGCCACTATAAAACGCCGATGTGTAAATCGCTTTTTGCTGCTCAAATTGCAGCTTGCGACCCAGAACCGAAGTCTGTCCATTGCCGCCCAGCAACTCCGACAGCATTGTCAAAACCGCTGCTTGTTTTTGCGCCCCGCTGTTGCGCTCGGGCGCCAGATATGTACGGATCACATAGGGTTGCGACACCCGTGGATCGGCATAGGCCAAGCGCCGCTCGGCCAGATGCGGTGGCTCAAGCGTGCGGCTGCGTTTGGGCAGATCAACGGTCGGCGCCAAGGGGCCGTAATGCTTTTTAGCCAGCGCCAAAACATCAGCGGGTAACACATCACCCGCGACCACCAAAATCGCATTATTAGGCGCGTAGTAGCGACGATAAAACGCCAAAGCATCCTCAAGCGACAGCTTTTCCATTTCATGTTTCCATCCAATGATCGGGATGCCGTAAGGGTGGTTCATGTATTGCGCCGCATTTCGTTGCTCGCTGAACAACGCACTCGGGTCATTCTCGGTCCGCATGTTGCGCTCTTCCAAAATCACGTCGCGTTCGGTGGCAATGTCATCGACAGACAGACGCAAATCACGCATCCGGTCCGCCTCCATCGTCATCACCAGCTCCAACCGATCCGCAGCAATGCGCTGGTAGTAGCCGGTGTAATCCTTTGAGGTGAACGCATTGTCCGATCCCCCATTGGCCGCCACAGTGTCCGAAAACTCGCCGGATTCTAAATCATCCGTTGCCTTGAACAACAAATGCTCCAGAAAATGCGCCACACCCGAAACGCCGCGCGCCTCGTCTGCTGCACCCGCACGGTACCAAACCATTTGCACCACGACGGGGGCACGGTGATCCTCGATCACCAAAACTTCTAGACCATTTTCAAGGGTGTAATTGCTGATGTCTTGCGCCAAAATCGGGCGGGTCATCAATGTCAGGGCCAAAATGACCAGACTTAGGATACGCATTTTACGGGTCTCCGGTTGGGTAAAGCTCAGGCACAACTTAGGCACCCACACGCCAACCACAAGCCCTCATAGCGTGTTTGTGACAATCCGACTTATTCGAATTTCGCTGGGTCTGGCGGGGCTGACGGGGTGCGAATACCCAAACGACGGAACCGTTCCAATTCGCGGTATTTATCCAACGAGGCATCTTTGTATACGCGGTAGTATACGTTCAAACTGAACACCCGCTCCAAAAAACGACCTTGGTGTTTCTTTCTAAACTCAAGATCTTCGGCAGCCAAAGACTGACGTATCGCACCATTGGCTCCAAACCGTCGGGCATGCGAAACAAGTGTGCTATCACCTCGCCCAATGCTGCCGTCCCCCCGTGCAGCAACCCGCGACGGGTTTCCACCCAGTGCCGCAACAGCATCTGCTTTGGGGGTCGGGTCAGTTATATTGGACCCACCCGGAGTCGGTGTCGGCAGTGCCACAGCAAAGTCAGGCGCTTCCAGTGGCTTGGTTGGCAGAATGGTAAATTCATCCGGTCCATCGCCACTGGGCCGAATATTCATCAACTCAGGGTTCTTATTCTTGTTGGCACAGGCCGACATCGCCAGAACCGCGATCAAAGCAAGTGCAATTTTGCCACGTGCTATATGCATTGATGTCTCCTTACCCACTTAACAGGTGTTTAACCGATCAAATCGGTGCCGTCACCTAGTCTTCTTTTCTCCAGCGAAAAAGATCAACCCAAATGCGCCAACAAACACCGCAATATCTGCAATATTGAACGAATAAGGGTTCTCAAAACCGCAACACGACATATTTAGAAAGTCCGCAACCGCCCCATAGAGAAAACGGTCCATCACATTGCCCAGCGCCCCACCGACCAACAAACCGGCGCTGATATGCGCCAGGCGGCTATGTTTCTCGCGTCGCATCCAGTTCAAAACCCAAGCGCAAACCCCCAAGGCCAGCGCAATCAGGATCCAACGGCCAAGCTCGGCACTGTTTGATAACAGCCCGAAATTCACACCTCTGTTCCACGCCATCCGGAAATTCAGCAGCGGTGCAAGCACGTCAATTTCGCCGCGCTCGCGCAGGTTCATAACATGTACCACCAAATATTTTGAGGCTTGATCCAGCATAAATGCCCAGAAACCCGCCCAAAGGGTCAGTCGCATTGCGTTCTCCTTAGTGACGGAAGTGGCGCATGCCGGTAAACACCATCGCCAATCCCGCTTCATCTGCCGCTTTGATCACTTCATCGTCCCGCATCGAGCCGCCGGGCTGGATGATCGCAGTTGCACCAGCCTCGGCCGCGCTCAGCAATCCATCCGCAAACGGAAAAAACGCATCTGACGCCACAACCGAGCCTTGGGTGAGCGGTGCGTCCAACCCCAGAACCTCGGCCATGTCTTGGGCTTTGCGGGCGGCAATCCGCGTGCTGTCAACGCGGCTCATCTGCCCCGCGCCAATGCCCACAGTTGCACCGTCTTTGACGTAAATGATCGCGTTGGATTTAACATGCTTTGCCACCCGCCATGCGAACATTAAATCAACCATCTCAGCGTCACTGGGCGCGCGTTTGGTCACGACCTTTAGATCGTCCATCGCCACAAATCCGTTGTCCTTGTCCTGCACCAGCATGCCACCTGCCACCTGCCGATATGTGCGCGCCGCCGAGCGTGGATCAGGCAAACCCGCCACCGTCAACAGGCGCAGGTTTTTCTTTTTGGCAAAGATCGCTTTGGCGTCATCATCCGCACCCGGCGCAATCACCACTTCGGTGAAAATCTTGCTGATTTCCTCGGCAGTCGCCCCATCCAACCGCTGGTTCAGCGCAATGATCCCACCAAAAGGCGAAACATTGTCACAGTTAAACGCGGCACGGTACGCCTCTACCATCGTTGCGCCACGCGCCACACCACAAGGGTTGGCGTGTTTGATAATAGCACAGGCCGGACCGTCCGCCGCATCGAACTCCGCCACCAATTCGATCGCTGCATCGGTGTCGTTGATGTTGTTATAAGACAGCTCTTTTCCCTGATGTTGCACAGCCGTTGAAACACCCTCACGGGCGGTGCCGTCGGTATAAAACGCCGCCGACTGATGCGGGTTTTCACCATAGCGCATGACCTGTGCCAACGTGCCTGCGAATGCCCGGCGCCGCGGAAATTCCATGCCGATTGCATCTGCCATCCAAGTCGAGACCGCCGCGTCATAAGCCGCGGTTCGGGCATAAGCAATCTGCGCACGGCTTTTGCGGAATTTTTCGCAAGTCGCACCATCATGCTTGGCCATATCGCCCAACAGTTTTTCATAATCCTCGACGTCCACAATGGTCGTCACAAACGCATGGTTCTTGGCCGCAGCCCGGATCATCGCAGGGCCGCCAATGTCGATATTTTCAATACAGGTATCATAATCCGCACCCTTGGCGACAGTTTCCTCAAACGGGTACAAATTGACCACCAACAGATCAATACCGGCAATCCCGTGTTCCTTCATTGCCGCCAAATGATCATCATTATCACGCAGCGCCAACAGGCCACCATGCACCGCAGGATGCAGCGTCTTCACACGCCCATCCATCATTTCGGGAAAGCCGGTCACACTGGCCACATCGGTAACTTCCAAACCAGCGTCGCGCAGTGATTGTGCGGACCCACCGGTCGACAACAGTTCAACCCCCATCCCCGCCAAGGCGCGGGCCAGCTCCAGCAAACCAGTTTTGTCAGATACAGATAAAAGCGCGCGGCGGATTGGCAATTTGGTGGTCATTCAGTTTCCCCATTCGGTGTTGTTGGCAGAATATCATCGTCACGCGTCAGATCGCGCAGGCCTTCGGGCGTGTCCTGTGCCTTGTTCAAAGACCAGCTCACACGGCTCGCATACCCCAATGCGCGGCCAGATAAAACTATCTGTTTTGTCGCGCGCGGCTTTAGACGGTTTTTCTCAAGGTAAACGCTCGATTCAAGGCTCAATTCAACGCCGCCACCATGGCGAAACACCCAAATCTCACCGCTCCGAAGCGCCAGCGACACCGCCTGCCCCCCCATATCCAGCGCCGCATCCACGTCTGGATGCAAATGAAACCGCACCGAATAGGCCAATCCCTTTAGCTGAGTTGCATCCATCGCCAGATCAAACCTGCGCTTGTCGGTCTGTGTATAGGCCGTCAAAATGTCATCCCCAGACATCATCCGCCCGTCAAACGACTGATCAATCCGGCGCGAATGAATCAAACCGTGGCTTTTTTCATAGCCATCGTGGCTGGCCTCAAGACTTGACCCACCCTTGTCGCTGGATTGTTTGATGTCGACGATCTTGGGCGTATGCAACAACGCCGCCCCACTCCCCAACCTTGACGATGAATGGCCCTGAATGCCCAGAACTGAATGCGACGCGGTCGCTCGCCCTGCCCGTTGCCAGTCTTCGCCAAATGAAATGCCCGAGCCACAATTAACAATCAACGGGCGCCGCCCCGACGTTAATTCAAACGCCAAAGTTGATGCGTGACCATGCGTGGAGCTTTTCCCTTGCGGTGGTTGGCTCGCATCCACAATCACACTGGTGCGCCCCGCTTTCAGACGCGCATACCCCATCTGCAATCCAGCCGTGCTTTCTGCCCGCACACCGCTGGTGGCCAGCGCATGATCCAGCCGCCCCTCAATACCGCGACCACCACCATGAAACCGCGCCAAACCACCATCGCTATGACGCATGGCGCGCAATGTCGGGGCAATACGTTCTATGGCAGACAGATGGTCATGCTGCGCAATCCAACCCGCCTCGCTTAATGCCGACGCCGCCCAGATCAGCAGTGAAAACACCTCAAGCAATTCTTCTGGATTGCGGGTCGAAATACCGCCTTCTGCATCAATCTGCTCACGACACTCACGGGCCAATGCCTTGACGGCTGGCTTAACGTGCTCATCCATACCATTCAACGCCAACCCAGCGTAAATCAATCCGGTCAGCGCCTCAAACCGCGGCAATCCTGCCGACGCAACCTTCCAGCGTTTGCTCAGAAAAATCGTTTGATGCGCAAGCGACTGAAAATATGCCTCGGAATCCGCCGCTTCCCGCCCTTGCAACAAAAACAG
>DEIK01000002.1:0-572 GCA_002352425.1 Rhodobacteraceae bacterium UBA2776 | reverse complement strand
GATCCACTCAAACACCCAATCCTGTGCTGCCTTACGCGCAGGCCCATCACCAACCGACGCCAAATCGTCCAGCCATTGAAACCCGTGAACCTCTTGCTTGAACATATCTGTAGGCATTTCAATATCCCACAGACCAGCGTCCTTATCCTCAACCAAAAAGCCCGCGAACTGGAAATTTCCGGCCCCCAACTGGCGGCCACGGGCGAATGATCCAATCGTGCGTGGCTCCGGCTGCGAGGTAAATCCAGTTGCCGCTCGCGCACGCCTACCCATCCGCGCATGCAGATGGTTCATCCAGCGCACATACCGCGCGGAAAGACTTGTTTTATGTGTCACGGACTGCTGCGCCTTCTTAGCGGGGACGTTAGGGTGACGGGTTGCTCGCCCACATCATAGGGCGCACCGTGCCAACTGTCACCGACGAATTAAACTTATCCGGGTTTGCGCAACACGGCGATGTAAAATCCGTCTAATCCACCACGTTCGGCCCAGTAGTCAGGCCGTATCCGAATGCCCCCTTCGGGACTGGTCCATGCCGGATCAATACCGTCCAGCGCGATCGGCTCGACCGT
>DEIK01000022.1 GCA_002352425.1 Rhodobacteraceae bacterium UBA2776 | reverse complement strand
TACACATTGCAGGGGGTGTCGGTTGCGACTGCGACAGGCCCGCAAAGGGCGCAGGTCTATTTTCCTGATCAACCGCTTGCCAAGGGCGATGTTTGGCACTTGGCCGATTGGGTGGAGATGTGGGGCGAAATGACCTTGCAGGCCGCTGATGAGGCGATGCGGTACTTCGGCCAGATCGCAGCACAGGAATTGGCACAGCGCTTTGGTGCGATCCGGCGTCGGGCTGCGTCTTTTGTCAGAGGGCAGGGACAAGGTCCGGTGTCTGCCGCGCAGGGCCGCGCAGATGTCACTGTGTTGGAAAAACGCATTCCTTACAGCAATTTTTATGCGATGCAGGAATATGATCTGCGCCATCGCCAGTTCAGCGGCGAGATGAGCCCGCAAATGGAACGGGCAGTTTTTGTGGCCTCTGATGCGGCGATTGTGCTGCCTTATGATCCGGTGCGCGATTGTGTGCTGCTGGTCGAGCAGTTTCGCATCGGACCCTATGCGCGCGGTGAACAAAATCCGTGGGCGATGGAACCGGTGGCGGGGCATGTGGACATTGGCGAGGTGCCAGAACAGGCCGCGATCCGCGAAACGCTGGAGGAGGCCGGTGTGGAGATCACCGAGTTGATCCCGATTACACAAGCCTATCCGTCGCCCGGCGACAGCACCGAATTTTTCCACATCTACCTTGGTCTGTGCGATTTGGACGGGGCGGGGGGGCGCACCTCGGGTCTGGTGGCCGAGGGGGAAGATATTCACAGCCACATCCTGTCTTTTGATGACTTTATGGCTTTCGTTAAACATCAGGCGAATGTTTTGCCGTTGGTGACGGCGGCCTATTGGTTGGCAATAAACCGTGATCGCTTGCGCAAGGACGCTTGAGTTACCTGTTCGCTGACCCTAGATATAGGGGCAGGATATTTTGGGGACCGATATGGAAATCTGCAACGATCTGGAACAGTCAATCGGCAACACGCCGTTGATCCGCCTAAGGGCCGCCAGCGCGGCCACAGGGTGCGAAATTCTAGGCAAGGCAGAGTTCATGAACCCCGGCCAATCGGTCAAGGATCGCGCGGCGTTGTTTATCATCAAAGAAGCGGTCGCCAGTGGGGCACTGAAACCCGGCGGCACGATTGTTGAGGGCACAGCCGGCAACACCGGTATCGGTTTGGCGCTGATCGGGGCCTCAATGGGGTTCAAAACCGTGATTGTGATCCCTGAAACGCAAAGCCAGGAAAAGAAAGACATGCTGCGCCTTGCGGGCGCGCATCTGATTGAGGTGCCTGCTGCACCCTATCGCAATCCGAACAATTTTGTGCGCTATTCTGGCCGTTTGGCAGAAAAACTTGCACAAACAGAACCCAATGGGGCGATCTGGGCCAATCAGTTTGACAATGTCGCCAACCGCCTAGCCCATATCGAAACCACCGCGCCCGAGATCTGGGCGCAGACGGATGGCAGCGTTGATGGCTTTGTCTGTGCTGTGGGGTCGGGGGGGACATTGGCAGGGGTGGCCGCGGGGCTGCGCGCCAAATCCAAGGATGTGAAAATCGCCATTGCCGACCCAGAGGGCGCGGCACTGTTCAGCTATTACACGACAGGCGAATTGGACTCTGAAGGGGGCTCGATTGCCGAGGGGATCGGGCAGGTGCGGATCACCAAGAACCTTGAAGGATTGTCCGTCGACATGGCCTACCGCATTCCCGACAGCGAGGCGCTGCCGATCATCTTTGATCTGGTGCAGCATGAGGGTCTGGTTTTGGGAGGCTCCTCCGGCATCAACATCGCGGGCGCAATTCGAATGGCGCGTGAAATGGGGCCGGGGCATACCATTGTGACGATGCTGTGCGACTATGGCACGCGCTATCAATCGAAATTGTTCAATCCCGAATTTCTGCGGGAAAAGGAATTGCCGGTGCCGGATTGGTTGGCCAAATCCATGCCGGATATGCCTGAGGTTTTTGAAGACTGATGCGGGATCTATTCCACAGTTTGGCTCTTGTTTGCGCATTGTTGTTTGTGGCGCTGCAAGGTCATGCGCAAACCGAGGCGCCTGCACTGGCGCCAGAGGAACCGGCGGTTGCATCCGCTGGGTCGGCCACGACGCAATCGGGCAGCTATGTGAAGTCCATCTCCAACAACCTGCCCGCATGGGAACGTACAGCGCTTCGCGCCGAAGAAGCGATCGCCGCCGGACGCGCCTCGACGGCGGCCTTTGAGGAATTGCGACGTCAACTGGTTAAATGGCGCGAAGGTTTTCTGAAAGCTCAAAGCACCAACCAAGACAGCATCAAAACCCTGCGCGGCCAAATCGTCGCCTTGGGGCCAAAACCCGAGAATGTCGAAGAAGCGCCAGAGATTGTTGCGCAACGGGCCGATCTGGACAGCCAAATGGCGCAGCTGCTCGCCCCTGCGAAAACAGCCGAAGTTGCATATTCCCGTGCAGATGGTTTGATCCGCAGCGTGGATGGGATCATTCGCGCCCGCCAAACCGATGCCCTGTTCGAGCGCATCTCGTCGCCGCTGTTGCCGCAGTATTGGTCCAAGGGCGCAGATTCACTTGAACAGTCCTATCGCAGCGTGAAAAAGGAAGTTGTGGCCGCTTGGAACAGCCCTGCGCAACAGGTATTGCTAAAGGCCAACTTGCCGATCATTGCCATTTTGGCGTTGGTTTCTGCGGTGCTGCTGTTGCGGGGGCGGCGCTGGATGGAACAGCTAACCCTTGCCGTTCATGCCCGCGAACGAACACCTGGGCGCTGGATTTTGGCATTTATTTTGTCGATTGCACAGGTCGCTCTGCCCATGCTCGGGGTGGTCTTATTGGTCGAAGCGTTTTACGCGACCGAGTTGGTCGGCGTGCGCGGTGACATCGAGCTGTCGGCGTTTGTGGTTTTGTCAGTGGTGTTCCTATTGGCGCGTTGGTTGGGCGGGCGCATTTTCCCGAAAAGCGAATATGTGATCCCGCCGCTTAATCTGGAACCGCAGCAGAGGCAAAAAGGCCGACTTTATAGTACTGTTCTTGGTATGATGCTGGGGCTTGGGATAACCATTGCCGAAGTCAGCAAGTTTGACAGTTGGCCGATTGAATCTGTTTCGGTGATGAGTTTTCCGGTTCTGGTGTTGGCTGGGTATGCGTTGTGGCGCCTGTCACGTCTGATGCGCTTGCATGTGCAAAATGAACAGATTGAAGGTGAAGAACGCAGCTATAAAAACCGTATCATTTTTTATCTGAGTCAGGTTGTTATGCTCCTGGCCTTTGCCGGCCCTGTGCTGGCGGCCGCTGGATATTTTGAGGCCGCAAAAGCAATCGTGTTTCCGATGGCAATGTCGCTCGGGTTGTTGGCGTTTTTGTTAATCCTGCAACGGATTATTTCCGAAGTGTACGGGTTGATGATCGGCAATGAAGACGCCGCAAAAGAAGCATTGCTTCCTGTGTTGTTCAGCTTTGTTATGGTGCTGATCTCGGTGCCGTTTTTCGCCTTGGTCTGGGGCGCGCGTATCACTGATTTGACCGAGGTATGGACCCGTTTCAAAGAAGGCTTCTCATTGGGGGATGTGCGGGTTTCGCCGTCTGATTTTCTGACCTTTGCGCTGGTGTTTGCCATAGGGTACATGGTGACGCGCCTGATTCAGGGCTCCCTGCGCACAACGGTTTTGCCAAAGACCAAAATGGATGTGGGGGGGCGCAATGCGGTCGTGTCCGGCATCGGCTATATCGGGATTTTCATCGCCGCCGTCGTGGCGATTTCGAGCGCGGGCATTGATTTGTCTTCATTGGCGATTGTGGCTGGGGCCTTGTCGGTGGGCATTGGTTTTGGCTTGCAAAATATTGTGTCGAATTTCGTATCTGGCATTATATTGTTGATCGAACGGCCTATTTCCGAAGGCGACTGGATCGAGGTCGGCGGACAAATGGGTTATGTGCGTGACATATCCGTGCGTTCAACCCGCATCGAAACTTTTGATCGTACCGATGTGATTGTGCCAAACTCTGACCTTGTGTCGGGGGTTGTGACCAACTGGACACGGGGCAATTCGGTCGGGCGGGTGATCGTTCCGGTCGGGGTTGCCTATGGCACCGACACCAAGCGCGTCGAAGGCTTGCTGCGTGACATAGCCGAAGCCCATCCGATGGTCTTGGCCAATCCGGGCGTTGTATTTCAAGGCTTTGGCGCGGACTCACTGGATTTTGAAATCCGCGCGATCCTGCGGGATGTGAACTGGATTTTGAGTGTGAAATCCGACATCAATCACGAAATCGCCCGTGTGTTTGCCGAGGAAGGTATTGAAATACCGTTTGCCCAGCGTGACGTTTGGTTGCGCAATCCAGAGGTGCTTAATCCTGCACCGCAAAAGCCAAAACGAGCCGCCAGCAAACCGGCCAGCAAGCCCGCGAACAAGCCCGCCAGCAAAGGGAGCCCAAAGTGACCCATCCGTTGTTTCGAGATGAACCCTATTTGCGCGACGCCGCAGCTACCGTCGCGGCCCATACACCCGAAGGTGGCGTGGTGCTGGACCAGAGCCTTTTTTATCCCACCGGTGGTGGGCAACCCGGCGACAGTGGCCAAATCACTTGGGGGGATCAGTCCCTAACTGTTGCCACGACCATAAAAGGCGAGGGGGCGCAGATTGTTTTGCTGCCAGCCGAGCCCGCCCCGTTGCCGCCTGTTGGCGCGCCAGTGGTGCAAGTTCTGGATTGGGAGCGCCGCCACCGCCATATGCGTGTGCATACCGCATTGCATCTGCTGTCAGTGGCGATCCCGCTGCCTGTCACGGGCGGCTCGATCGGGGTCGAAAAGGGGCGGCTCGATTTCGATATGCCCGAAGCCTTGGCTGATAAAGAGGCGCTTGATGCCGTTTTGAACGGGTATATCACGCAGGATTTGCCGGTGACAGAGGGCTGGATCACGGATGCAGAATTGGCCGCCAACCCGTCGTTGGTGAAAACCATGTCAGTGCAACCGCCCAAAGGGCAGGGTCGTGTGCGGCTGATCGGCATCGGTGCTGCGGCAGCACAGATTGACCTGCAACCTTGTGGTGGAACCCATGTTGCGCGGACGGGTGAAATTGGTCCCGTGCGCATTGGCAAGGTGCAAAATAAAGGCGCGCAAAACCGGCGGGTTTATCTGCATTTGGATCAATAGCCAGGAGCGTCGTAACATGTCCTTCTTAAACAGTTGCTGGCGCGCGCGGGTTTGTATTTGACCTTTTCATCGCATTGCTGATTGTACCACAGTTCAATTTCGCATTGTTTGGTGTGCCGCAATCTGAAACCGCAAACTTGATCGCCCGCCATGCTTCGATGCTGTTTTTGGGACTTGCTGTGATCCGTTGGAGCGCGCGAAACGCCCCACCTTCGCCGATGCGCCGTGGGATTGTGGTGTCGATGGTGGGGTTGGCTTGCACAGGGACCTATGAATTTTTGCGCGGCTTTGCCAATTGGCCGATCCTGTTGGTTGTCGCAACTGAATGCGCTTTGGCGCTCGTTTTTACTCGTTTCGCTTGGCGCGGGAAATAGCTGTGTTTAACCGCTTGCACATGCGGGCATTGTCGGGCTAAAACCCGCCAACGGACAGGTGGCCGAGTGGTCGAAGGCGCACGCCTGGAAAGTGTGTAGGCGGGAGACCGTCTCCAGGGTTCGAATCCCTGTCTGTCCGCCACGATATTCCAATTAATGCTTGAAAACCAATAGCTTACTGACTATCAATGTTGCATATCCCACATTGCATCCCACAATTTAAAATTGACCTTGATGGACGGAAAACGACTATTGTGGATCCGAGATTTCTGGCGCCCTCTTCGGCTCAATAAATTAGAAACCACAGAGGAACCCCGAATATGCATGGTCATGGATTTGTGGACTGCTGACTGGATACTTCAAATATTCATCCAGGCCAACGAGCAGCTGAGTGATAGGGCGAGCCCCCACGCTCACCCAACATGTGACATTTTCACATATTTGTCACAAGTGCCGGTCAATTGTTGCAAAAGATTTGCCGCTCTTTCACTACAGACATTAGGTGCATTTCGGCTTGTCGACCGTGTATGTCCTTTTGCCAAATTCCAGCCTTGTGTGGGCGCATTGCTTGGACATCAAGGGCGGACAGCGATCATCCGCTGCGGGGCTTCATCAAATTCGGATCGTCTATTTCGCTTTTCCCTGCCTTCGGTGCGCGCATAGGCGCTGACGTCAGACACCGCACACTAAGTGTGCTGGATGATTTTAATCGTGAAGGATTATGCATTGAAGTCGACTTCTCTCTGCCTGCCGAACGGGTGGTGCGTAGCTTGAACCGGATTATAGAATGACGGGGCCTGCACAAATCATTCGGGGCGATAACGGCCCAGAATATATCAGTGATAAGCTTATGGCGTGGGCTGAACGGATGAGCATCCACATTCAATACATCCAGCCCGGCCAGCCACAAATTGGCTCTGGACTTACAACAACGACCGTCCCAATATGGGGATAGGTGGGATCACACCCGCTATGAAGTTCAAACTAGCTGCGTAATTTTACAAGTGGACCCCATTGAAAATGGGGGGATTACCCGCTTACACTACATTTGGCATTCTCAGGTTGAGAATGCGGGGCGCAAACGTAGAATGATCGAAATGGAATAAGTGAAAACTTTAGTTTTGATCGCCGCAAATGGGAGAAGCATAGGCGTTTTAGCTGGCACAAGGTGATGCAAAGTTGAGTGAGACTCTGCCGAGGCTAACTCCAAATTTCATCTTGCCGACTTGGATTGTCCCCAACGGCAATCCCGGACTTGATTAACCGCGCGGCAAGCCCGTTAAGAACGAGAGTTTTCAAAATTTCTTCTTTTTGAATTGCATCATTTGAAAATGCTTGCGAATGCCCTATCCGCTGTGTCAATCGAGCTAAATCCTCAAGGGTCTGCCGCAGCCTATCTAAACCTTGGAGGGCCATGATTGGTTGGTCTATGGTCTCTTTGGGGGGGCTGATCACAACGCCCAGTGCATTTTCAACATTGCGGCAAATGTTTGCAAGGTCACTGAGTTCAGCTCCAATCCGGTGCGATAGCGCCGAAAGTGTCACAGTGGTCTGGTCCAGTTCAGAGGAACTCAGGTTGATATTTTCAATCTTCATAGGCGCCCCACAACGGCTTCAATACAGGATTGGAGTTCTGTAGGGGTGAATGGTTTCTTTAGGAAGTTGTTCATCCCAAGTTGGCGCCCTTTGTCAATAATTTCACGATCAGCACGCCCTGTGATCAAGATAAAACCCGCCCCTTTGGTTTGCGAATTTTGGCGCAATGCACGCAACAAATGAAGCCCGTCCATACCTGGCATGTTGTAGTCAGAGATAACCAGGTGCACAGGAGATTGCATTATCGATTGTAACGCTGTTGGCCCATCAGCGGCAGTGACAACATTGCGGATGCCAAATGAGTCTAGCGCCTGAGTGATAAGGCCACGGCTTGTTGACATATCATCAACGACGATTACACGGATTTGGTCTCGGAGTGCCATTATGATCCTATTTTAAGTTTCGTGTGTCAGTATGGGCAGCACGCTGGTAAGCTGTCGCGCCATTTGTGACAAATTTCGTTTCAAGCCGCTCTGAGAACCGCTCGGAATGGCCAAGGAACAGCCAACCATCTGGTGCGGTTACGGATTCAAACCGAGGCCAAAGTGACATTTGAGTTGCTTCGTCAAAATAGATGACAACATTGCGGCAAAAAGTGACGTCAAAATTACCGGAAAATGGCCATTGCGATAGTAGATTTAGTTCACGAAACGAGACCATACTGCGAATGACTGGCGTCATTCTAAAACCGGATTTCCGACCGTTTTCCGCTGTTTCTGTAAATTGGTCCTGAAAGGATTCGCATAATTCATTAAGGGCTCCGGTTTCGTAGAATCCCTGTTTTGCTGTGGAAATAACATTTGGATCGATATCTGTTGCGAGAATTTTGATATCCATTGTTGGGGCATCTGGTGCAAAATCTAATAGTGTCATCGCAATGGAATATGGTTCCTGACCTGTGGAACACCCTGCTGACCAAAGGCGTACCCGCCCGCCAGCGTGCGCGCGCGACAACAAATTGGGGAATACCTTCTCTTTCAAAATGTCAAAATGATGTGATTCACGGAAAAAGTTCGAAACATTTGTGGTCAGAGATGAAATCATCGCTTTGCGTTCGGCTATGCCCTGTTCAGACTGAACAAAAGCCGTGTAATCCGAAAAGCTATTAATTTTTAACTGGCGTAGACGTCGGTTGATACGTGATTGAACCAACGATACTTTTTCAGGCATGAAAACGAGTCCAGCTTCCTTATAGGCGATATCGGAAATCGCTTGGAATTCTCTATCGCTCATTGTTATTGCGTGGGAAGCTGACTGGGTCATACCTAAGCTACTTCCATAGTGTCAGATGGCAATGCTGCTGCAAGGGCTAGAATTCTAATCATCCGTTCCTCAACAATTATCAGTGCATTTACAAAGGTTTGATTGTTGTCGACGGACATTTCTGGTGGCGCTTGCAAATCAGATTTTTTAATTGCCAGAATGTCAGAAACGGCGTCGACCAGAAGGCCGACCGTTTCTTTGCCGGTGTGCACAACTATGATAACATTTCGTTCGTTTGTTTCGGTGCGCCCCATACCTAAACGATCGGCAATATCAACGATTGTGAGGACAGTACCGCGTAGGTTGATAACACCCCGAACGAAAGCGGGGGCGTGGGGTAGCGACGTGGCTTTGCTCCAACCACGAATTTCACGTACAGACATGATATCGAGGGCGTATTCTTGTTTTCCAACTTGAAATGTTAGCAGCTTGATTTCAGCTGTGAGTGCTTTCTCTTCCATATCGATCATGATCATTATCCCGCAAGTTGAAGGTTAGGTTGAACAGATCGGGTGCGGCCGCCGGCATTCGCAACGATATCCACCGGATCCAGGATCAAGGCAATTTTGCCATCGCCAAGTATCGTGGCTGCGGCAACGCCGGGCACGCGCCCAAAAGTATCTTGCAAACCCTTAATGACGACCTGTCTTTGATCTTGAATGGCATCTACGACCAACGCCGCATGGCTGCCGTCTTCACGTGCAATGAGCAGGACGATGGCGCCAATATAGCTGTCCATTGGTAAGCGGTACCCAAGTTCGGCGCCGAGATCGAGCAATGGAACAAAGGTGTCACGCACCTTGATAACATTGGTAAGGGGGCCGAGCGCCCGTATGTCATCTTGAGCCAGAGTGAGTGTTTCGGTGATCGTATTCAAGGGCACAACAAGCGTTTGTTGAGCAACATCAATGACCATACCGTCAAGCACAGCCAAAGTTAGTGGCAGGCTGATCGTGAATGTGGTGCCAAAGCCGGGCTCGGACTGAATGGTGACGCGACCGCCCAAAGCAAGAATCGCGCTTTTTACGACATCCATTCCAACACCACGCCCAGAGAGGTCGGACACTTCGTTTGCGGTGGAAAAACCTGGCATGAACAGGAGATTGTCAATCTCGCTGTCAGTGATCTGGGCGTTTTCCGTTACAAGCCCTTTTTCAATGGCGATCTGCAAAACACGCGGCCGATTGATCCCAGCGCCATCGTCGGTGACTTCGATAATAACACGTCCGGATCTGTGGCCGGCACTCAAAGTAACGACACCCTCTTCTGGCTTACCTGCGGCCAACCGGTCAGACGGAGTTTCAACTCCATGATCAACTGCATTTCGGATCATGTGGGTCAGCGGGTCTGCCAGACGCTCAATCACGGTCTTATCAACTTCGGTGGCATCACCTTCGGTTTTGAGACGCACTGATTTGCTGATCAATGCCGAGGATTCACGAACGATCCGGCTCATACGTTGGAAAAGGGATTTTACGGGTTGTGCGCGGATCATCATAACGCTGTCTTGGATGTCGCGGGTCAACTGCATGAACTCATCCAACCCGTCAGAAACGGCGGAATTGGTGGAAAGATCGGCTTCTTGAACACTTTGGGAAATCATCGCTTGATTGATGACCAACTCGCCGACCAGATTTACAAGACGGTCAATACGCTCCAAATCAACCCGAACGGTCGGGCGTGGTTTGGTGGCTTTTGACGCAGTTTGAGCATCAGGTGATGCGTTTGACTTGGCGGCTGTCACGGGCGCCATCGACGGGGCAACTTCGATGTTTTTGGGATAGTCAACGGTTTCCACGGCCCCTTCGGGGGCTGGAGGCGTAGATAGAGAGGCCACAGAGTCGGTCACGATATCTTTGGAAGCCTCGTTTGTCAGCACATCATCGAGCGCTGGCAATGTGGGGGGCGGTGTCGTTGGTGGTGTAGGGGGAGAGATCGGTGGAATTGAACCACCGCTTTCGGGACTTACGATCGTCAGTGTGCATAAGTCGGCCACGAAGTCGAAAACTTCTCGAATGGCATCTTGATCTTCGTCGGTGGTGAGTTGAATTGCCCACGAAAGATAAGATTTCTCGACATCCAGATCTGCCAATGGCGGGATTTTGGATGTGTCGCAATAGACATTCAGCTGACCCATTTCCCGCAGCAAACGAAGTAAGTGCAATGGTTCGTTGCCCGAGACATAAAGAGCACTGTCGGGGACAAAGTTGATGGTAAAACCATCTTCAAATGCCGGAAGATCAGTGGGAGGATGTTCTGGAACGTCCTGGGGTTCGTTCACAGTGTCATCGAGACCAAAATCCATAGACAGTACCATGGGTTGGAAGTCCGCGACCTCTTCTTCGACCACTTCATTGCTGTTGTGCCCCAAGATGGCTTCGAGTTCTTTTAGAACGGTTTTTGTCCGATCTTCATCAGAATCTGTATCATCGCGCGCCGAGCGCACCAGATCGGCTAGAATATCGCCAGATTGGAAGAAAACGGAAATTGCGCTCCGGTCGGCCGTGATGGTGTCGGACCTCACCCCATCAAGCACGGATTCAAACTGATGGGCAAAGCGGACCAATTTATCCAAGCCAAACGCCCCAGCGCCGCCTTTGATTGAATGCACTGCCCGAAACACGATATTGATGGTTTCGGTATCGCCTTCACCATCATCCATGATTTGAAGCCCATCTTGCAGGGATTCGAGCAGTTCCTCGCATTCCACAAAGAACGAAGCTTTGATTTCGATCATAGGATCTTCTTCATCGCTCATATCGGGTCCCTATCCTGTGACCATTTGCAGGGCGCGGATTAGTTTTTTTGGCTCGAACGGTTTTACAATCCATCCGGTTGCACCAGCATTGCGGGCGCGTTGCTTTAGATCCGTGGCGCTTTCGGTGGTCAAAACCAGGATTGGGATGGCGCGGTATTTTTCAATCTTGCGCACGGCCTCGATAAAACCAAAGCCATCCATACGTGGCATATTAATATCTGTGATGATCGCGTCAGGTTCGGGTGAAATGGTGTCCAACACTTCGATCCCATGCACACCGTCATCTGCAAGGTAGGTGGTGAAGCCGGCTTGGTTCAGGGTCAGGTTTAACATGTCGCGAATTGTACGGCTATCGTCTACGGCAAGTATTTGCAGGCTCATTATGATGTCACTCCGATAATTGTCTCTGGGGTAAAGCCGTGCAGCGAAAGCTGGGTCACACAGGTTTCGCTGGCGGAGGTCAGATTAAAGTTTCGTCCAGCGCGGGCCCAATCCTGCGAGGCGGCGATTAGGATTTGCAGACACAGCGTGCCCATATGGGTCACGTCAGAGGCGTCAATAAGCAAGTCGTTCCCCGACTGTCCGATAATTTCGGCCTTCAAGTCAGGGGCTGCGCCAAAATCAAGGCGACCGCGCAATGTAATCACTGCCGTCATTCTGGCACCTCACAAGGTGTTGTTCCAAATTCGAACCCGCAAAACCGTTCCACGAAGAATCCTTTTCTTGGTTTCTCTATGGATCAGATTTAGGGGGGGGTGGTTAAGATAGACTTACGCGGGGAAAACTTTTTTACCGCAAAAGGCAATGCAACCAAAATGCCCCCGCAAGGGCAGGGGCATTCGGAATGAAACGGGCATTAGACGTTAGGAGGCGAGGCTGGGCAGCCAAAGCACAATGGAGGGGAACGCCACCAATGTGGCAATCGTCACAGCGTCCGCAATGAAGAATGGCGTCACGCCAACGAACACATCCTGCACGGTCAAATCATCGCGCACCCCAGCGACCACAAAGCAGTTCAATCCGATGGGTGGCGTGATCAGGCAAAACTCGGCCATTTTCACAACCAAGATGCCAAACCAGATCGCACACATTGGCCCCGACATGCCAAAGGCGCTGTCAGCGGCTGACACGAACTCGCCGCCATTCAGAGCCATCACGGCAGGGTAAACCACTGGCAGCGTCAACAGCAACATGCCGATGGCGTCCATGAACATGCCCAGCACCGCATAGGCCAACAGGATCAGCACCAACGTCAACATTGGCGATTGCTCCAGCCCTGAGATCCAAGTGGCAAAGGCGTCGGGCAATTGCGCAAAGCCCAGGAACCGCACATAGATCAGCACGCCCCAAATGATGGTGAAGATCATCACCGCCAGTTTGGCGCTCTCTAATAGGGCGTCTTTCAACTGCCCCCAGCGCATGCCCTTGTAAACCGCCATCACAAAAACCACGAAAGCGCCCAAGGCACCGCCTTCGGTCGGGGTCCCCCAAGCATCGCCACCAAACGGGTTGTAGATGAAAAAGATGATAATAAAGACCACAAAGGCAATCGGAGCCGCGGCCGGCAATGATTTAAACCGCTCGCCCCAAGTATAGCCGCCAACCGCAGGGCCGAAATTCGGGATCGTCAATGCCATGCCGACAATCAATGCGCCATAAATCAGCGCCGAAACAGCACCCGGAATGAACCCCGCCAACAGCAGTTTGCCCACGTCTTGTTCAACAATAATGGCATAGATCACCAAAATCGCCGAGGGCGGGATCAAGGACGCCAAAGTGCCACCCGCCGCCACAACACCCGCCGCAAAGCGTTTGTCATAACCGACTTTGAGCATTTCAGGGATCGCGATGCGTGCAAACACCGCCGAGGTCGCCACAGACGCCCCCGACACCGCCGCAAAGCCCGCCGTAGCAAACACCGTGGCCACCGCCATGCCGCCGGGCAGCCAGCCAACCCAACGCTTGGCGGCCTCAAACAAAGCCTTGGTTAGGCCTGCGTAATAGGCGAGGTAGCCGATCAGAATAAAGGTCGGGATCAGCGACAGCGCCTGATTGGCCACTTTCGAATGTGGCACTTGGCCCGCCGTTTTTAGGGAAACAATCAAAGCTTTGGTGAATTTATCAGGGTCATAGCCAAACTTGGCCCAGAATATCCAGATCAGCCCAACCATGCCCGCCATTCCGGCCGCAAAGGCCACCCGCATGCCCAGCACAACCAGCACCAACATGCCACCCGAAACGATAAGCCCAATATCAATCGGTTCCATCAGCGCGGCTCCTCTTCTTCTAGGCCTGCAACATGCTCGGCCTCTTCAGCGGCCTGCGCGGCAGCACTTAGAACCAACGGCACGGCGACCGGCTCAACCAAACCTAAAACAAAGGCGCGGCCATAGCCCCACAATTGCAACGCCAAACGCAATCCCAACACTGAAAAAGCTATCGGAGCCAGCAGTTTAGCGGGCCAAAGCGGGATTGATATGTCGATAGAGCTGTCGCGGCTCCAATAAGGCGCGCTGAAATCAAAAGCGCGCAGAAAATGCGAATATGTGCCCCATACCAGCAACAGGATCAGGATCAGCATCGCCAGCGTGGTGATAAATTCCGCCCCCCACAGGGCACGACCGCGCAGCTTGCCAACCAGTATGTCCATGCGGATATGCCCCCCAGAACGCTGAGTATATGCGACGCCCATAAAGGCAATCAGCGGCATGACCTGTTCGATCCAGTCCACATAGCCGGGCAGGGGCGCGTTCATCAGATTGCGCCCACCGACCGAGACCACGGCAAGGATCATAAGGGAAAAGATCGCCAACCCGCTGATCAGCGCCATATAGCTCTCAAGTTTATGTAACTGCCTGTCGATACGGCTCAGGTTCGAGCCATCCTCAAGCACACTCGCGCCACCGGCCATGTGCATCCCCCCTGATTATTCGTTGCAGGGATATAGCCAGATAAAGGGGGGAGGTGGCAAGAGCGGTGAGTCGATTATTATTGTGTTATGCCCTTCGTAGAATGCGGCGCCGATATCTGCTATTTTAAATAGTGCCGAGATTCCAAATTATAGTTGGGTGGATTCTTCAACCCACCATTGGCTCAAGCCCGATAAAGTAACAGCGGACTGGCGCTCACTCTATGCATGCTTCTCAACTTAGGTATGTGGTCGTTTTCATCCAGTCAGATAGACCAGCAATGAGGCGATGCCCCAGATGGATAAACCGAAAATAACGCCTATAATTGTTGAAACAGCTAAGGCAACCGATCTCAACCCTTTGTTGTAACCTATTGCTTCCGCTTTTGTTTTTGCATCGATTCCGGCAATGGAATCTATTGTGTTTCTAGCTCTTTTTGCACTTTCTGAAGTTTTTCTCCACGCGCGCCAAAATCCTAAACCACCACCAAAAACCATCCAAGAAATCATGTCTTCCATTTTTTAACGCCCTATTGTTCAGTACCACGTTTGACTTCGCCGCATTTCTTCTCAATGAAGCACATAAATGCGCGCCGCACCGTTCCATAAATCGGGATTTTCCACTGATTCACAATGCGCCCAAGTGCCAAAAAATATAAGGCGGGGAGAACCCCGCCTTACGCTATTATATCAAAATAGAAGCAGCCCCGCATGAACTGCGAGACCTTTGTCATCTTACATGCGTTCTTTGGCCAGTGTGTCCACGACCAGATCATACAGCTCTTGAGCAGGCAGTCCCTGCGCTGTCATGTCTGCAATCCAAGCATCGCGGATCGGGTCAGCCGCGGCGGCGCGGAAGGCGGCCAGCTCTTCTTCGGCAACCGTCACCCGCTTCACACCTTTTTCGTCCAAAATGCCATCCCATTTGGTTAGCAGTTCACCGTAGTTGGCAACGTAATGCGCGATGGCCTCGTCAACCGAGCCGTCAAGTGCGGCGCGTTCACTGTCCGACAGCGCCTCATACGCATCAGTGTTCACCACAATAGGGCAGTTCACGGTGCCGGGGTTCAGGTTCTCGGTCCACCATTCGGCAATGTCGATGGTGCGAAATGCCAAATGCGCGTGGGGGGCAAAGGCCACCGTGTCGACAACGCCAGATTCCATCGCGTTATAAGCCTCGGAGGAGGTCACCGATGTCGGTACCGCGCCAACAGCCGAAAACGCTTTGCCAAGGCCGCCAGTTGCGCGCACGCGCATACCATCCATGCTGGCCAAAGTGGCGCGCGGATCGCCCGTGCCAACGATGTTATATTGCGGCATGGGCGAGGTCATCAGCAGCTTGGCATTCCAGCGCGCCAGATCAGCCTGAACCGCAGGATGGGCGTAAACGGCGTTTGAAATGGCGACTTCCTCATCTAGATTCGCAACGCCGAGGAACGGCAGCTCAAGCACGGTGATGGACGGATTCTTGTCGCGGTGATAGCCGGCACAAAACTGCGCCATTTCAAACGCGCCGATGGAAATCCCGTCTAGGTTTTCCTTGTTCTTGGACAGACCGCCATAAGAAATGCTCATAGTGAACTCGCCATTGGTCTTTTCAGACACCAGCTCGGCCAGTTTCTCGACATGCTCTGTAAACGCACGGCGCTTGCCCCAAACCGATACGTTCCACTCGGTCGCCATAGCTTCGCCAGCAAAGGCAACGGCAATGGCAGCAACGGCCACACGGCCTAAAATATGTTTCATAAGTCTCTCTCCCAGATGTTGTTTATGTCGGATAAAGTAGCCAGCAATGAGGGGAAGTCCAGCAATTTTATTGGCCAGCCAGTAAAGGCACGTAAAGCTATGGACAAAAGGAGAGAGAGCATGCCAGCCCCCACGAACAAACTGAAAAACCCCTTAAAGAGGGTGACATGCAGATCGGCCTGTGGTGGCGCGCGGCGCATCCGATGATCGCCGAAATCGCCGCCTCTGCGGGCTATGACTGGTGCCTGATTGACGGTGAACATGCGCCCAACGACATCCCGACCATTTTGGCGCAAATGCAAGCCATGAGCGGTGGGGATGCCTCTATCGTGGTGCGGGTGGGGCAAGACTGGGTGTTGAAGCAAGTGCTGGATATCAGCGCGCAAACCGTGATGGTGCCGATGGTCGAAACGGCGGATCAGGCCGCGGCAATGGCGCGTGCAGTGCGCTATCCGCCGGTTGGCGTGCGTGGCGTGGCGGCCTCGATGGTGCGGGCGTCGGGGTATGATTTGATCCCGGATTGTCTGGACAACGCCAATGATGAAATCTGCCTGATTGTGCAGGTCGAAAGCGCGCTTGCGATTAAGAACATCGCCTGCCGGCCAATGGATGACGTGGGCCGAACGGATGGGCATCCATATCCAATAAATCCAGCCGGCCAAGCCCCAGCAGAACGCCTATATCGAGCACTATAATCGAGCGGTTCGGCACGAACGGCTGGATCAGAACATCATCGAAACCATAGAGGAGGCTCAGGAACAGGCCACAAAATGGCTCTGGACTTACAACAATGACCGCCCCAACATGGGCATCGCGGGATACACCTGCTATGAAACTGAAAATGGCCGCGTAATTCTACAAGCGAACCCCATTAAAAAGGAGGGATTACCAAGGCCATCAACCACTTCTTCTTAACAGGAGCCAAACATGCAACCAGCAGCACGTCTTTCGGCCGCGATTGAAATTCTGGATGATATTCTGGACGACACCGCCGCAGAAAAGGCGCTGACCAATTGGGCGCGGCGCTCGCGCTTTGCGGGGTCCAAGGACCGCGCTGCTGTGCGCGATCATGTGTTTGATGCGCTACGGTGCAAGCGGTCATTCGCGACGCTAGGTGGGGCGCAAACCGGGCGCGGGATTGTGCTTGGGTTGATGCGCGCGCAAGGCTTGGTGATTGACGCAATGTTCACTGGTGATGGCCATGCACCAGCAGCGTTGAGCGAGGAAGAGGCGGCGCATAGTGCTGTGCCAGAGGGCAATGCGGCGCTGAATTGTCCGGATTGGATCGCGCCCGCGCTGCAGGCCAGTTTGGGTGATGATTTCGAGGCGACCTGTCACGCATTGCAACATCGTGCGCCGGTGTTTTTGCGGGTGAACACGCGTAAATCCAACCGCGAACAGGCGATTGCAGCGCTGGCGGTGGAGAACATTGTGGCGGTGCCGCACGCTCTGTCCGAAACCGCGCTTGAAGTCACAGAAAACCCACGCCGCGTCCATCTGAGTACACCCTATCTGGATGGCCTCGTTGAGCTGCAGGACGCTGCCTCGCAGGCTGTGGTGGATTTGTTGCCCATAAATGAAGGCAGTCGCGTTTTGGATTATTGCGCAGGTGGCGGCGGCAAGGTTTTGGCAATGGCGGCGCGTCATTCAGCAGAATATTTCGCCCATGACGCCAATTCGCTGCGCATGAAAGACCTGCCAGAGCGGGCCGAACGGGCGGGGGCAGCGATTGCAGTGCTTGAGCCAGAGGCAGGCGTTGGGCCCGCCAAATTTGATTTGGTGCTTTGCGATGTGCCCTGTTCGGGCAGTGGGGCGTGGCGGCGCTCACCGGCTGGGAAATGGGCATTTGATCAAGACCAGTTGGATGAATTACGCAAAGTTCAAGCCGAAATATTGGCGATGACAGCGGATATGGTTGGGCCGGATGGCGTGCTGGCCTACACAACCTGCTCACTGCTGGACGCTGAAAATACGGACCAGATTACTGGGTTCCTAGCGGCCCATTCCGGGTGGGAATGCCTGTCCAAACACCGGTTCACACCACTGGACGGTGGCGACGGGTTTTTCTGTGCACTCTTGACACGCGTGAAAGCATAGGCACTATCAACCCCAAGTTGTGGATGTTGCTTTTACGGCCTGTATTTAATGAGAGCTTAACAATTTTAGGTCGAAATAGAGAAACCACGAATCAATAACGGGGATTTCTCGGTGGCCGATACGCTGCAGACACCAAATCATATATCCAGCAGCATGGTTTTGCTGGCGCCCAAAATGCATTATTTGGGTCTCTTTGCGGCTGTTTTACTGGCGGCAGCATTTTTTGTGCCTGATCCGGTGTTCGGTATTTTGCTGATGGCCAGTGGTGCAACGCTTGGCTTTGTTACCGCGATTGTGCAGGGCAATAAATATCTGCATCAAAGGCGTCATGCCTCGGCCTACCATCACATTTCGAAATTTGTTGAAAATGATGCCTCGCCCAGCTTTGTAACGGACAAGCAAGGCGAAGTTGGCTTCTTAAATGCGGTTGCCAAGGAAAGATTTGCGGATTGCAGTGGTAAATCCTTGGCACATGTGTTGCGTGATTTGTTCGCCAACCCGTCGGCCGTTTTATTTCGCATGCAAAACAAGGCATTGGCAACAGGAGCCGCTCGCGAAGATGTGGTCACACGCCGGGGGCACATCCGTTTGGCTGTGCATCAAATCGGTGTTGAAGGGTTTTTGTGGCGGCTTGAGGATCTGGGCGAACGCACGATCAATAGTCGCGGGGCTGAAGGGTTGAGCCTGCCAATGCTGACGGCTTCAAAGTCTGGCACCATCTTATTTATGAATGACGCATTGCGTCGTCTGCTGGGGGGGCGCGTAAAAACACTGGACCGGGTGTTCAATGACCTGCCTTTGAGCAGCGGGTCGGCACATAGTGTGGTTGGCAAAGACGGGGTTATTCGTACCATCGTTGCTGAGCTGGAAGGCGCGGCCGGGCGGCGAGAAATATACTTGTTGCCCGGAGCCGCTATCGGAGAGCAGAAGAATGGCGGTCAGGTCTTTGACAGCCTGCCTGTACCAATGATCAAGATTGCACCGACGGGGCAAGTGATTGAGGCCAACAAATTGGCACGGGGGTTGATGAATGACCCATTGAGTGCCGACACAGATCTGTCCGATTTGGTCGAGGGCTTGGGCCGCTCGGTGACGGATTGGTTGGTCGATGCAGCCAACGGGCGGGGTTTGAAAAGCTCAGAAATTCTGCGAGCCCGCAAGTCGGAAAAAGAACTCTATTTGCAAATCTCGCTTAGCCGTATTGAAGAAGACGGCGCGCCCATGCTGATGGCGGTTTTGAATGATGCTACCGAATTGAAAACGCTAGAAGCGCAGTTTGTCCAGAGCCAGAAAATGCAAGCTATCGGGCAGTTGGCTGGCGGGGTGGCCCATGATTTCAACAACTTGCTTACAGCCATTTCCGGGCATTGCGATTTGCTTTTGTTACGACATGATCAGGGTGATACGGATTATGGTGATTTGGTGCAAATCAACCAAAACGCCAACCGGGCTGCCAGCCTTGTTGGGCAATTGTTGGCTTTCTCGCGCAAGCAAAATCTGCAACCCGAAATTCTGGACCTGCGTGATACCCTTTCGGAATTGACCCATTTGTTAAACCGGTTGGTGGGGGAAAAAGTGACTTTGTCCTTGTCGCACGATCCCGGGTTGCGGCCGATCAGAGCGGACAAGCGCCAGTTGGAACAGGTGCTGATGAATCTGGTGGTGAATGCGCGTGATGCGATGCCGGACGGCGGCGAGATCCGGATCGAAACGACAATTCTGACGCTCGAGCAAGAACTGGAGCGCAATCGGGCACGGGTTCCAGCTGGCGACTATGTTGTCGTGAAGGTCAGCGACAAAGGCATCGGTATTGCGCCCGATAAGCTACATAAAATATTCGAGCCGTTTTACACAACCAAGGGCGTTGGCGAAGGCACCGGTCTTGGGCTGTCGACCGCCTACGGTATCGTGAAGCAATCCGGTGGTTTCATCTTTGTTGACAGCGAATCTGGTAGTGGCACCAGTTTCTCGCTTTACTTCCCTGCCCATGACAAAGTCAGCGACGATGAGGTTTCGGCACATGTCGTGAGCAGCAAAATACCAAATATTCAAGGTGAAGGTGTAATTCTGTTGGTCGAAGACGAAGCGCCAGTGCGAGCATTTGCTTCTAGGGCGCTTCGTTTGCGTGGTTATACGGTACTGGAAGCAGAGAGCGCAGAAGATGCTCTTAAGACCCTTGAAGATGAAGCATTGTCAGTGGATGTTTTTGTAACGGACGTTGTCATGCCTGGAATGGATGGCCCGAGTTGGGTTAAAAAAGCGCTGGTTGCGCGGCCGGATGTGAAAGTTGTCTTTGTATCAGGTTATGCGCAAGAAGATGTGGTTGATCATCAAGCAAAAATACCAAACTCCGTGTTCTTACCTAAGCCGTTTTCATTAAGCGATCTCACAACCACCGTTCAACAACAGTTCCACTAAGATGTTCCAAAGAATCGCCTAGGGTTGTGAATACACGCCAAACGCATCTGCTAACCCCAGGTCAATAAATTGCTGTGTGGGACTATGTCCAAATTAGGTGCAAACAAAGTTCTTCAATAACAACAGATTGCGCGGAAAAAATACGGCCGTGGTCAATTTTTTCAGAAGTAACTACTCCTTAACCAATTTGATTAAGACTAAGTTTATGAAAATTTTTGTTGAAATGTTCCCCTTTTGACCCCATAAGGAAGGGAGAACATGTGGTGAACAAAAGTGATTGCCGCGACACTGCGGTTATGAAATAAGGGATTGAAGCAATGGCAACGGCGGATCTATTAAAAATGAGTGATAAGCGCGATACAGACAAGCAAAAGGCGCTCGATTCTGCGCTTGCCCAAATTGAACGCCAATTTGGCAAAGGTTCAATAATGAAGCTGGGTCAAGAAGGGGCTGTTCAAGAAATTGAGGCGACCTCAACAGGATCGCTGGGCTTGGACATTGCGCTCGGAATTGGCGGTATCCCAAAAGGACGGGTTATTGAAATTTACGGGCCGGAATCGTCAGGCAAAACCACTCTAACTTTGCATTGCATCGCTGAGGCGCAGAAAAAAGGCGGTGTTTGCGCCTTTGTTGACGCGGAACATGCTCTGGATCCGCTCTATGCCAAAAATCTTGGCGTCGACACGGACGATCTTTTGATCTCCCAACCTGACACCGGTGAGCAAGCACTGGAAATCACCGACACATTGGTGCGTTCTGGGGCTGTAAACATGGTTGTGGTCGACTCCGTTGCGGCACTGACACCAAAATCAGAGTTGGAAGGTGACATGGGGGATGCCAGCGTTGGTGTCCACGCCCGTCTGATGAGCCAAGCCATGCGAAAATTGACCAGTTCGATTTCGCGTTCCGGCTGTACGGTGATTTTTATCAACCAAATCCGGATGAAAATCGGCGTGATGTTTGGCAGTCCCGAAACCACCACAGGCGGCAACGCATTGAAGTTTTATTCCTCGGTTCGTTTGGACATCCGCCGCATTGGTGCGTTGAAAGATCGCGACGAAATCGTTGGCAATGCTACCCGTGTGAAAGTCGTAAAAAACAAAGTTGCACCGCCTTTCAAGCAAGTCGAATTTGACATCATGTATGGCGAAGGTATCTCCAAAATGGGGGAGCTGTTGGACCTTGGTGTTAAGGCTGGGATTGTTGATAAATCGGGTTCGTGGTTCTCTTACGGTGATGAACGTATCGGGCAGGGGCGTGAGAATGCCAAAACCTACCTGAAAGAAAATCACCGTATCGCCTATGAGATCGAGGACAAAATCAGGGGTGCACACGGGCTTGAGTTCGATATGCCCGAAGTCCCCAAGGATGCAAGTGGTGGCGAGGACGTGCTCGAAGCCTAATCCACGAAAAGCCGAGAATTTTTTTGACATGGGCCGTGGGCAATATGCGCTGCGGCCCTTTCTTGTTGTGGACAGGCGACGTGGACAGGGATAAACGGGATAGACCCGAAATCTGTTCAAAGAGCCTGATATGCAAAGCCTAAATGACATCCGAAGCACATTCCTGAATTACTACGGTAAGCAAGGCCATCAGATTTTGCCCAGCTCGCCGTTGGTGCCGCGCAATGATCCGACGTTGATGTTTGCAAATTCCGGCATGGTGCAGTTCAAAAACTTGTTCACAGGTGTCGAAACCCGTGATTACAAACGTGCAGTTACCGCGCAAAAATGCGTGCGCGCGGGTGGCAAGCATAATGATTTGGACAACGTGGGTTACACCGCGCGCCACCATACTTTTTTTGAAATGATGGGAAATTTTTCGTTCGGGGATTATTTCAAAGACGACGCGATTGCCTTTGCCTGGGAATTGATCACCAAAGAACTGGGGATTGATGCAAAAAAACTATTGGTGACGGTCTATCACGACGACGATGAAGCGGCTTCAATTTGGAAAAAGGTTGCGGGCCTTTCGGACGACAAAATTATCCGGATCGCCACGGACGACAATTTCTGGTCGATGGGGGCAACGGGACCTTGCGGGCCCTGTTCGGAGATTTTCTATGACCACGGCGACCACATTTGGGGTGGCCCGCCCGGCACAGCAGAAGAAGATGGCGATCGTTTCGTTGAAATCTGGAATCTGGTATTCATGCAGTATGAACAATTTGAAGATGGCACACGTGAAAACCTGCCGAACCAATCCATTGATACCGGCATGGGGATTGAACGGGTTGCGGCATTGTTGCAGGGCACCAATGACAACTACGCCACGGATTTGATGCGCAACCTGATAGAGGCTTCGGCCCAGGTGACATCAACCGACCCGGATGGACCCGGCAAAACCCACCACCGCGTGATTGCCGATCACCTGCGTTCGACCTCGTTCTTGCTGGCCGACGGCGTGATGCCGAGCAATGATGGTCGTGGCTATGTGCTGCGTCGCATCATGCGTCGCGCCATGCGTCATGCGCATTTGTTAGGCGCAAAAGATCCGGTGATGCACCGTCTAGTGCCGGCATTGGTGCAACAAATGGGCGCGGCTTATCCCGAATTGGGGCAAGCTCAAGCCTTGATCGAAGAAACACTGCATCAAGAAGAAACCCGTTTCAAGCAAACACTTGATCGCGGGTTAAAGCTGTTGGATGACGAATTGGACGGTTTGCCTGAAGGGGCGGACCTGTCTGGTGAGGCAGCGTTCAAATTGTATGACACCTTTGGTTTTCCGCTGGATTTGACACAGGATGCGATGCGTGAAAAGGGCCGTGGCGTGGACACGGACGGGTTCGATACTGCGATGCAGGCACAAAAAGCCAAGGCGCGCGCGGCTTGGTCTGGAACAGGTGAATCTGCTGATGCGGCGATCTGGTTTGATCTGGCTCAACAACACGGGGCGAGCGAGTTTTTGGGCTATGACACCGAGACCGCCGAAGGGCAGGTTTTGGCACTGGTGCAAGACGGTGCAGCGGTCCAGACCGTGAAAAAGGGTGATAACGTTCAGATCGTTTTGAACCAAACACCATTTTATGGCGAAAGCGGTGGCCAAGTTGGCGACAGTGGTGAACTAAAGGTTGATGGTGGCATGGCCAAAATCACCGACACCAAAAAGGCCGCGGGTGTTTTCATCCACATCGCCGAAGTCAGCCAAGGTGAGGTTAAAGTCGGGCAGGGGGCAGAGCTGCGGGTCGATCACAGTCGGCGCAGCGCCATTCGTGCCAACCATTCGGCCACCCATCTGTTGCACGAGGCCTTGCGCCTTGCGTTGGGGGACCATGTTGCACAACGTGGATCGCTGAATGCGGCGGATCGTTTGCGGTTTGATTTCTCGCATAACAGCGCGCTGACGGTCGAACAGTTGCGGAGGGTAGAGGCCGAGGTGAATGAGTACATTCGACAAAATACCAGTGTCGAGACACGGATTATGACACCTGATGATGCCCGCGCCATTGGCGCGCAAGCGTTGTTTGGCGAAAAATACGGTGACGAAGTCCGGGTGGTGTCGATGGGTCGGCAAAACGACAGCGGCAAAGGCACCGATGGTGACACCTATTCGCTGGAACTCTGTGGCGGTACACATGTGCGCCAAACCGGCGATATCGGGCTGTTCACCTTGTTGGGCGACAGCGCGTCTTCTGCTGGTGTGCGTCGGATCGAAGCCTTAACCGGGGCTGCAGCGTTAGAGCATTTGGCCGCGCAAGAACAAGCCCTGTCGCAAGTGGCCGGTCTGCTGAAGGCGCAGCCTGCTGAGGTGTCAGCGCGGGTTAAAGCGTTGATGGATGAGCGCAAAGCTCTACAAAACGAAGTCGCACAATTGCGCCGTGAATTGGCGATGGGGGGCGGCGCAGGGCAGGCTGAAGGTCAAGATGCTAAAGAAATCAATGGCATCAAATTCGTTGCTCAAGTTCTGGAAGGTGTCAGTGGCAAGGATTTGCGCGGCTTGATTGATGAACATAAGACACGGATTGGATCTGGTGCTGTTTTGTTGATTGCCGACACGGGTGGCAAGGCTGCCGTGGCGGCGGGTGTCAGCGATGATCTGACGGGGCAAATTTCTGCCGTGGATATTGTCAAAGCGGCCGTGGCCGAATTGGGCGGTGTTGGCGGCGGTGGCCGTGCGGATATGGCCCAAGGTGGCGGTAAGGATGTAGAAAATGCGACTGCAGCGATCACCGCAGCCGAGAAAATTTTGGAAGGATAACAAAATGGGTGCTTACTGGATTGCGAATGTCAAAGTGACCGACGAAGAGGCTTACGGCAAATACGCTGCCATCGCGACCAAGGCGATTGCGGCGCATGGCGGCGTGTTTTTGGCACGTGGAGGCAAATACGTACAGCTGGAAGGCCGTGATCGTGCACGCAATGTTTTGGCGCGTTTTCCCAGCTTGGAAGCCGCCGAGACCTGTTACCGTTCAGACATGTATCAAGAGGCGTTAAGCCATGCCAAAGAGGCCAGCGAGCGCGATTTGGTGATTGTCGAAGAAGCCTAAGCGGCGCTGAGACTTTGGCAACAAAAAAGGCCGACCCCGTGATTGGGACCGGCCTTTTTTATGGAATGTCTTTGGCTTTATCCCTCGGAACGCGAGGCACGCTTGCGTTCATGTGGGTCCAGATAGCGTTTGCGCATCCGAACCGAAGTTGGCGTCACTTCGACCAGTTCGTCATTGTCGATATAGGCGATGCATTCTTCTAGTGACAGGGTGACCGGCGTGGTCAGGCGTACGGCCTCATCCGTGCCCGATGCACGTACGTTGGACAGTTTTTTGCCCTTCAGCGGGTTCACTTCCAGATCATTCTCGCGGGTGTGCTGACCAATGATCATACCGGTATAGACCTGCTCTTGGGCGCCAATAAACATGCGGCCACGGTCCTCTAGGTTGAACAAGGCGTATGCAACAGACACGCCGCTTTCCATTGAAATCAGAACACCAGCGCGACGGCCGGGGATCGACCCTTTGTGCGGAGCCCAATCGTGGAACACACGGTTCAAAACGCCTGTGCCGCGTGTGTCGGTCATAAATTCGCCGTGGTAGCCGATCAATCCGCGTGATGGCACATGACCAATGATGCGAGTTTTGCCTGCACCTGCGGGCTTCATCTCGGCCAAGGACCCTTTGCGTGGGCCTGTCAGTTTTTCGATCACAACGCCAGAATACTCATCATCCACGTCGATGGTGACTTCCTCGATCGGTTCGCATTTGACGCCGTCGATCTCTTGGAACAACACCTGTGGGCGCGAGATAGACAGCTCGAAACCTTCACGGCGCATGTTTTCAACCAGAACGCCCATTTGCAGCTCGCCACGGCCAGCCACCTCAAAAGCGTCGCCGCCCGGGGTGTCGGTGATTTTGATGGCGACGTTGCTTTCGGCTTCTTTCATCAAACGGTCACGGATGACACGGCTTTGGACTTTTTTGCCATCACGGCCAGCCAAGGGCGAGTCGTTGATGCCAAAGGTCACGGTAATGGTGGGCGGATCAATCGGCTGGGCCGGAATGGCCGTGTCGACCTCAACCGCGCAGAGCGTGTCTGCAACGGTTGCGGTGGACATGCCCGCGATCGAGACGATGTCACCGGCTTCGGCAACATCAATCGGGTTTTGCTCCAATCCGCGGAAGGCCAGAATTTTGGTGGCGCGGAACTGTTCGATCTTGGTACCATCACGGCTGAGCGCCTTGACGGTTTCGCCAACTTTCAGCGTACCAGTTTCAACGCGACCGGTCAGCAGGCGGCCAATGAAAGGGTCAGCGCCAAGCGTGGTGGCCAGCATGGAGAACGGCTGGCCTTGGTTGGCGATTTGTTTGGGAGCAGGGACATGCTCGACGATCAGATCAAACAGTGCGTCCAGATTTTTACGATCACCGTCCAACTCCAAATCGGCCCAGCCGGAACGGCCAGAGGCATACATGGATGGGAAATCCAGCTGCTCATCGGTTGCGTCCAAGCTGGCGATCAGGTCGAACACTTCGTCCAGCGCACGGTCAGGTTCGGCGTCGCCCTTATCAACCTTGTTCAACACAACAATCGGGCGCAGGCCAAGCGCCAGCGCCTTGCTGGTCACGAATTTGGTTTGCGGCATCGGGCCTTCGGCCGCGTCCACCAACAACACAACACCGTCAACCATCGACAAGATGCGCTCCACCTCGCCACCGAAATCGGCGTGGCCCGGGGTGTCAACGATGTTGATACGGGTGTTGTTCCAAACCACAGATGTGGGCTTGGCGAAAATGGTAATGCCACGCTCGCGTTCCAGATCATTGCTGTCCATAGCGCGCTCAACGGTTTCCTCGTTTTCACGATAGTTACCGGATTGTTTCAGCATTTCGTCAACCAGGGTCGTTTTGCCGTGGTCAACGTGGGCGATAATAGCGATATTACGCAGGTCCATAAGTTCAGCCTTTTTGGGATGTTTGAGCGGCCCATACAGGGCAATTTACCTGATGGCCAGCCTTTAATGGGTCGCGGTGTTGGAAAACAAGTGAATGATGACAATTCCGCCAATAATCATGCCCAACCCGATGAGTGCAGGCAGATCCAGCTTTTGACCGTAAACCAGATAGGCAAGTGCAGCGATAAACACGATGCCAAGGCCGGACCAGATCGCATAGACCACGCCCAAATTCATAGTCCGCAACGCCAGCGCCATCAGATAGAACGACAAACCATAGGTGACGACCAAGAGGAGGACCGGGCCTAAACGAGTGAATTGTTGGCTTGCTTGCAGCGCCATGGTGCCGATGGTTTCGGCCAAGATGGCGAAAAACAAGTAGATGTAGGCGAGTTGCATTTGCGGGCTCCGGCATGAAAAAAGGGCAGCCAAAAGACTGCCCTTGATCCGTCATTTAGTCAACAAAACTACATGGCCTTGTTCAGGTTCGTATCAACCGCTTCCAAGAACCCTTCGGTGGTGAGCCATTTTTGCTCAGGACCAACCAACAGGGCCAAGTCTTTGGTCATCGAGCCGCTCTCAACCGTGTCGACCACCACGCGTTCCAGCGTTTCGGCAAAGCTCATCAACTGAGCGTTGCTATCCAGTTTGGCACGGTGCTTCAGACCACCGGTCCACGCATAGATCGAGGCGATCGAGTTGGTCGACGTCGCTTCGCCTTTTTGATGTTGACGGAAGTGGCGCGTCACGGTGCCGTGGGCGGCTTCGGCCTCAACAACCTGTCCATCTGGCGTCATCAGCTGGCTGGTCATCAGACCCAGCGAACCAAAGCCCTGCGCAACCGTATCGGACTGCACGTCGCCGTCGTAGTTTTTACAAGCCCAGACAAATTTGCCAGACCATTTCATCGCCGCCGCAACCATGTCGTCGATCAGGCGGTGCTCATAGGTGATGCCGGCTTTGGCGAATTTGTCAGCAAATTCAGCGTCGAACACTTCTTGGAACAGGTCCTTAAAGCGGCCGTCATAGGCTTTCAGGATGGTGTTCTTGGTCGACAGGTACACAGGCCAGCCAAGGTTCAAACCGTAGTTCAACGAGGCACGCGCGAAATCACGGATGCTGTCGTCGCGGTTGTACATGCCCATGAATACACCCGCAGATGGGGCGTCATAAACTTCGCGCTCAATGATTTCGCCATCTTCACCAACGAATTTCATCGAAAGCTTACCGGGGCCAGGGTAGAGGAAATCGGTGGCTTTGTATTGGTCACCAAAGGCGTGGCGGCCGATGACAATTGGATCTGTCCAGCCCGGCACAAGGCGCGGTACGTTTTTACAAATGATCGGTGCGCGGAAAACAACGCCACCCAGAATGTTGCGGATGGTGCCGTTTGGCGAGCGCCACATTTCTTTCAGACCAAATTCCTCGACGCGCTGCTCGTCCGGTGTGATGGTCGCACATTTAACGCCAACGCCGTATTTTTGGATCGCGTGGGCCGCATCAATGGTGATTTGGTCATTGGTTTCGTCGCGCACTTCCATGCCCAGATCGTAGTATTTCAGGTCCAGATCCAGATAAGGCAGGATCAACTTCTTTTTGATGAAGTCCCAGATGATGCGGGTCATTTCGTCGCCGTCTAATTCGACAACGGGGTTCTCTACCTTGATTTTGGTCATAGTGGCCTCTTTGATTTGTGTGAATCACTTGGGGCCTTTTAGCGCAAAATACTTGGAGAGGAAAGTCTGTATGCAAATGTATACAAAATGAGAACTATTCTTGCTGTTGCGCCAGAAAGCCGTCAATGGCAGAGGTCAGGTCGGGGGCCCGTCCGATGCGATTGTTGATCTCGCGGTGGCTATAGCGTCGCCCATCAAACAGCGTGGTTTGTGCACCGGATTTGCGCAATGCTCTGGCAAAATCACGTGCGAAATCTTGTCGGGTGGCCCCATTGCCCGCGCCAGAATAGAGCAACAAGAAAGCGGGCAGGGAACCGGTGTTTGTACGCGAACTGTCTAGGTGATGGATCGGTGACATGGCCTGCCAAAAGGCGCGGTCATGGCCGAAAACACGCCTGTACAGCTTTGGCAGCGTGTTACCACGGGATTGCGCGGCAATACGCGGCAGATCATAGGCATGCGTGTCATTGGCGATCACACTGCGCAGCGCGCCTTGTCGGATCAGTCGTTTTGCTGTGGTTTGTGGGGCAACACCCGTCATGGCCACCAGATGCGCGCCCGCGGAATGGCCCATTAGGTGCAGGTTTGATGGGTTGCCGCCAAAACGGGTGATGTTTTGCGTGATCCAACCAAGCGCATTGTCAATGTCGCCCAATTGATCCTGCACGCCGACCCTTGGCACAAGGCGATAATCAACCGAGACAAACACAAAACCCTGTTGCGTGAAATGTACGGGCATATCATGGACCGCGGATTTCGAACCAAGGGTCCATGCGCCACCATGGACATAGATTAAAACAGCTGCGTTGCGGGTCGCCCCCATCCGGTAAACATCCAGTTGCGGCGATTGGCTGCCCAAATTGGCGATGTAAGGGTGGGTCGATTTTTGCAGGTTTTGCGCCGCAACTGTAAATGGCAGCAAGTTCAAACAAAACGCAACCAACATCGCCGCCAGTTTCAAGGTCTGTCGGCGGCGGTTCAAGAATGGCGACATAGTGGTTCCCCCCTGTTTGCGCGTTTACATTGGGTGTTGAACGGCCGAGGGGGCGTTTTCTGTCGAAATAAACTTTGCGGGGGTCGGCGTTATCCGGCCGGATCCTTGCCCAACCGTTTGTCCAGATAGATCCGTGCGCGTCTGTCGGCTTTGCGCACACGAATGGCCGTCAAAAAGGCCTCTTGTGTGGTGACGGAATCCGCACCAAGGATTTCGGACACCTTATCAACCAACAAATCATCGCCGGTTTCGGCTTCTGCATTCAAAGAGTCGACGGCCAATGCGTCGGCCAGATCTTCTACAACACCCATATCAATTCTACCTTGTGGTTTCAGTCAAACGGCGACGCACGTAGGTTTCGACACTGCCTTGTAACGTGTCCATGTGATCATCCTCAAAGAAATGGCCAGAGCCTTCGATTTCCTGATGGGTGATGGTGATGCCTTTTTGCTCGTGCAACTTATCGACCAGAATGTCGGTGTCTTGCGGCGGGGCAACACGGTCGGCGGAACCGTTGATGATCAGGCCGGAAGCCGGACAGGGCGCAAGGAAGCTGAAGTCATACATATTGGCCGGTGGTGACACCGAGATAAAGCCGGTGATTTCAGGGCGGCGCATCAGCAGTTGCATGCCGATCCACGCACCAAACGAAAAGCCCGCCACCCAGCAATGCTTGGAATTCGGGTTCAGGGTTTGCAAGTAGTCCAGCGCCGAAGCCGCATCAGACAATTCGCCAACACCTTGGTCATATTCACCCTGCGAGCGGCCAACGCCACGGAAATTGAAGCGCAACACGGTGAAGCCCATGTTGTAAAACGTGTAATGCAGATTATAAACCAGCCGATTGTTCATCGTGCCGCCAAACTGCGGATGCGGGTGCAAAACGATGGCAATTGGCGCGTCTTTGGCCTTTTGCGGATGGTAACGGCCTTCGAGCCGCCCTTCGGGGCCGGGGAATATCACTTCGGGCATTCAGTATCCTTACATTACAGGCGCGTTGACTGTTTTTGTCGCGCACCATAGACCATTCCATAATCAGCTGGTGCTGATGTGGGTTAAAGTCGAAGTAAGCGTAGTGCTTGCCAAGGTCAATGTTTTTAGGGGTTTGTGGCGATGAAACTGAGCACAAAAGGCAGATATGCGATGGTTGCGCTGGCGGATTTGGCGATTCAGCCAGAGGGTGGGTTGGTTTCTTTGGCTGAAATATCAGCCCGTCAGGACATTTCACTGCCCTATTTAGAGCAGCTGTTCGTGAAGTTGCGCCGCGCCAAAATGGTAGAATCTGTACGCGGGCCGGGCGGCGGATATCGGTTGGCCCGTCCGCCGTCCGAGATGCGGATTTCGGAAATTCTGGGCGCGGTGGATGAAACCGTGTCGGCGATGCACACAGGGGTTGGGGCCAAAGGCGGCGCATCCGGATCACGGGCCCAATCCATGACCAATCGGTTGTGGGAGGGGTTATCGGCACATGTCTATGTGTTTTTGCACCAAACGCGGCTGTCTGATGTTATTCAGAACGAATTGGCACCTTGTCCGGCGGTGCCGACGCTATTTTCAGTCGTAGATGAAGAATGAATACAGGGTTAGAAGACCTTCTAGCGATCCAAAAACTTCAACTTCTGCCTGCCCTTAGAAACGTAGATGGGACCGTATCTGTCCAAGAGCTTGATAATCGATGGCACAAGTTAGTAGAAGACAACAAGGACCTTCGTGCACGTATTGAACCTCTCGCTTTCAGCGGCATGACAATCAAAGAGTTGCATCTATTTTTCTCTCGTTTCGGTCTATTTGCTTTGCAAAGTTGGAATAATGAACAAACAGTGTTTGGCCGAATAAAAAATCGGCTTACAGTCCGCTTCCCTGGTTATGCGCAAGTGCCAGGTCGGGTGTTGTTACAAGTGCAAAAGCTATCGGACCTTTCTTCTGGGGAGGATAAGGTGCCATCCACGACATATTTGTTGCGTGCGGATGTCGCTTTGGAAATAAGAGATGAGCTAAAGCTACAGTTAGAGAGCGCAGAATGAATAGAACCTATCTGGATTGGAACGCCACCACACCGCTGAGACCAAAGGCACGCGATGCGATGATTTCGGCAATGGATGTCGTGGGCAACCCGTCCTCGGTGCATTTTGAAGGGCGGGCGGCCTTGGCCTTGGTCGAACGCGCACGCGCCCAAGTGGCCACGGCCTTTGGGGCGGATGGGTGCGATATTATTTTTACATCCTCTGCAACAGAAGCAGCGGCCTTGGCAATGGCGGGGCGCGGGTTGCAATGCGCCGGTGTGGAGCATGATGCGGTGGCCGTTTGGGCGCAGGCGGATTTACCGGTCGATGGGCAGGGGCGTGTGGCTGTTGCTGATCCGGCGGTGACGGTTTTACAAGCGGCCAACAGCGAAACGGGGATTGTGCAGGATTTGCCAGAAGGGTTGGAATTAACGGATGCCACCCAGATATTTGGAAAAATGCCCTTTGCTTTCAACTGGTCGGGCGCGCAGATGGCAATTATCTCGGCCCATAAACTGGGTGGCCCCAAGGGCGTTGGCGCGCTGATCGTGAAGCGCGGCACAGAGATTGCAGCGCAAATAAAGGGTGGCGGCCAAGAAATGGGGCGGCGCGCGGGCACTGAAAACACTATAGGAATTGCTGGATTTGGGGCCGCGGCAACGGCAGCGGCCGAGGAATTGGTCAATGGAACTTGGGAAAAAGTTGCGGAAATTAGAAAGATTCTAGAATTAGCACTGGCAGAATCAGAAAAAGATACTATTTTTGTCGGGAATGAGGTCGCGCGGCTTCCGAACACATCCTGTTTCGCAGTTCCGGGCTGGAAGGGCGAAACGCAAGTGATGCAGATGGATCTGGCAGGTTTTGCGGTTTCGGCGGGGTCAGCCTGTTCCTCGGGCAAGGTGCGGGCGAGCCGGGTGTTGCAAGCGATGGGGTTTGACGACCAGACCGCAAGCAGCGCGATCAGGGTCTCGATCGGGCCCGACACGACAAAAGACGATGTGCAGCGATTTGCCAAAGCATGGCGTGCACAGCTGGAGAAATTCAAAGCGCGCAATGCGTAAAGGAAACGATATGGCAGCAGCGAACGAGATGATTGCAAAAGAGGGCGTCGAGGAAGAAACCGTTGATGCGGTGCGCACCCTTGCTGACAATTACAAATACGGCTGGGAAACCGAGATCGAGATGGAATACGCCCCCAAAGGCGTGAACCCCGATATCGTGCGGCTGATTTCCGACAAGAACGAAGAGCCTGAGTGGATGACCGACTGGCGTCTCAGCGCGTTTGAGCGTTGGGAGAAACTGGAAGAGCCGACATGGGCGATGGTGAACTATCCTGACATCGACTTTCAGGATATTTACTATTACGCGCGCCCAAAATCTATGGAAGAAAAGCCGAAATCGCTGGACGAAGTCGACCCGAAACTGCTGGCCACCTATGACAAACTGGGCATTCCGCTGCGCGAACAAATGATCTTGGCTGGTGTCGAAGGCGCCGAGGCCGCACCCGCCGAGGGGCGCAAAGTTGCCGTGGATGCGGTGTTTGACAGCGTTTCTGTGGGCACGACCTTTCAAAAGGAACTGGCCGAGGCGGGCGTGATTTTCTGCTCGATCTCCGAGGCAATCCGTGAACATCCCGAGCTGGTGAAGAAATATCTGGGCACGGTTGTTCCGGCCTCTGACAACTTTTACGCCACTCTGAACAGCGCCGTGTTTTCCGATGGGTCGTTCGTTTACATCCCGCCGGGCGTGCGTTGCCCGATGGAATTGTCCACCTATTTCCGCATCAACGCCGAAAACACCGGACAGTTTGAGCGCACCCTGATTATTGCCGATAAAGGCAGCTATGTCAGCTACTTAGAAGGCTGTACGGCCCCCAAGCGCGACGTGGCACAGCTGCATGCGGCCGTGGTCGAAATCATCATCGAAGAAGATGCCGAGGTGAAATACTCCACCGTGCAAAACTGGTATCCGGGCGATGAGGACGGCAACGGCGGGATTTACAACTTTGTGACGAAACGGGCCGATTGTCGGGGTGATAACGCCAAAATCATGTGGACGCAGGTCGAAACGGGGTCGGCGGTGACGTGGAAATACCCAAGCTGCATTTTGCGTGGCGACAACAGCCAAGGCGAGTTTTACTCGATCGCCATCACCAACAACCACCAGCAAGCCGACACGGGCACCAAAATGGTGCATCTGGGCGCGAACTCCAAATCGCGCATCGTGTCCAAAGGGATTTCGGCGGGACAAGCGCAAAACACCTATCGCGGGCTGGTCTCGATGCACCCCAAGGCGCAAAATTCGCGCAACTATACCCAATGCGATAGCCTGTTGATTGGTGATAAATGCGGGGCGCATACGGTGCCTTATATCGAGGTCAAGAATAATTCATCGCGGGTTGAGCACGAGGCCACGACCTCCAAGGTGGACGATGAACAAATGTTCTATTGCCGCCAACGTGGCATGGGCGAAGAAGAAGCGGTGGCGTTGATCGTCAACGGGTTCGCCAAGGAAGTGCTGCAAGCGCTGCCGATGGAATTTGCCATGGAAGCACAGGCTTTGGTGGCGATTTCGCTTGAGGGGTCGGTGGGTTAAGTTGATGACAACTACGCCTCCAAAGTATTATCGCAAGTCTGGCGGTGGCATTGGAATGCACAAGCGAAGCCAGTCTTGGACGCTTGCTGTGTTCTTCTCATCGTTTGTGCTCGGGATGATTGTTTGGATGAAGTTTCCAAAAGACTTTATTGAAGCACAAAACCCTCTTTTCTATAGTTTTGCGTTCGCAGTTGTTGTGACTCTCATTTACCGGTTCGTCTTGGTGCCGTTTTACCAGCGTAGGGTTGATAAGGTTGAACATACTGAAGCTAGCAAAATAGCGTCACATGAAGCCGAAGCCGCCGAGTGTGCCATTGCGAACGCGACCCAAAAACCGTGGAAGTACAAATGATCATCACAACCACACCCTCCGTTGAGGGCCACAAAATCACCCAATACCACGGCATTGTCGTGGGCGAGGCGATCATGGGCGCGAATATTGTGCGCGACGTTTTCGCCAGTATTACAGATATCGTTGGGGGCCGTTCGGGCGCCTATGAGGACAAGTTGCAAGACGCCCGTGACACGGCGCTAAACGAGTTGCAAGACCGCGCAAAAGCATACGGCGCGAACGCCGTTGTGGGCGTGGATCTGGATTATGAAGTTATTGGCAAGGCGGGCTCGATGTTGATGGTATCAGCATCGGGAACAGCCGTGACCATCGAGCAATAGAGAGACATAAAATGTTAGATATCAAAAACCTACACGTCAAACTTGAAGATGAAGACAAGCAAATCCTCAAAGGTGTCGATCTGAAAATCGGCGCGGGTGAAGTGCATGCGATTATGGGGCCGAATGGGTCTGGTAAATCGACATTGTCTTATGTTTTGTCGGGCCGCGCGGGCTATGAGGTGACGGATGGCACGGCCACGTTGTTGGGCAATGATCTGCTGGATCTTGAGCCGGAAGAGCGCGCTGCCTTGGGCCTGTTCCTGGCGTTCCAATACCCTGTTGAAATTCCGGGCGTGGGCAACATGACGTTCCTGCGCACCGCCGTGAACTCGCAACGCAAAATGCGTGGCGAGGATGAGTTGTCGGCGGGGGAATTCCTGAAAATCATTCGGGAAAAAGCCAAGACGTTGAAGATTGACGCCGAGATGCTGAAACGCCCCGTCAACGTGGGCTTCTCGGGTGGCGAGAAAAAGCGCAACGAAATCCTGCAAATGGCGATGCTTGAGCCAAAGATGTGTATTCTGGATGAAACCGATTCAGGGCTTGATGTGGACGCGATGAAATTGGTGTCCGAAGGCGTGAATGCGCTGCGCTCTGAGGGTCGTTCGTTCCTTGTAATCACCCACTATCAGCGCTTGCTGGATCACATCAAACCGGACGTTGTACACATCATGGCCAACGGTCGGATGATCAAATCGGGCGGCCCTGAACTGGCGCTTGAGGTCGAAAACAACGGCTATGCGGATATTTTGGCGGAGGTTGCCTGATGGAGGCTGCACGTAAATCTGCAAAAGCGCGGTTGGAGGCCATGGGCCTGCCACAACGCCGCGATGAGTATTGGAAATACACTCGCCCTGATCTGTTGACCACCACCGATATGGCGCCAGCCGCCCTTTTGGTCACGGACGAGGCGCCGCTGTTTGACGCGATTGACCGGCTGAAAATCGTCTTTGTGGACGGGGTTTTTGATGCGCAAGCCTCGGACGATCTGTCGCTTGAGGGTTTGGAGATTTCACAGCTAAAAGACGCGCCGGACTGGGCACAATCCCTTTACGGCGTGCTTGAGGAAAACGGCCAATCGCCCGTTGCCCGCCCTTTGGCGGCGCTGAATTCTGCACAGGCGCAACAAGGCATTGTGATCCGCGCAAATGCAAAGGTGAGCAAGCCGGTTAGCTTGGTTTACGTAAGAAAATCAGATACTTCTGACGCGATTCTGCACCACGTTATCCGGGTCGAAGAAGGCGCTGATTTGACAGTGCTAGAGAACGGCCCGGCCGCCGCGCGTCTAAACACGGTCATGGAAGTCGACGTTGCTGACACGGGTGCCTTTCACCATGTCCGTGCAATGGGGCGGGATCACGAACGCCGTGCCGCGACGCATATTTTCGGGCGTTTGGGCCACGAAAGTGTTTTCAAAAGCTTCACCATGACCGTCAATGGCAAGCTGACCCGCAACGAAGTTGTGCTGGACATCAATGGCGACAATGCGGTCGCCCATGTGGCCGGTGCTGCAATGGGAGACGGTGATTTCCTGCATGATGATACGGTGTTCATCACTCATGACAGCCTGAATTGCGAAAGCCGCCAAGTGTTCAAAAAGGTGCTGCGCAACGGCGCAACAGGCGTGTTTCAGGGCAAGATTTTGGTCAAAGAGGGCGCACAGAAAACAGACGGTTATCAGATGAGCCAATCGTTGCTGTTGGACGACGACAGCCAGTTCTACGGTAAGCCCGAGCTGGAAATCTACGCTGACGACGTGATGTGCAGCCACGGTTCCACCACAGGGGCGATTGACGAGAAAGCGATGTTCTATCTGCAATCGCGCGGCGTGACCAAAATCGAGGCGCAAGACCTGTTGGTGTTGGCCTTTTTGGACGCCGCTGTGGACGAGATCGAGGACGCCGCAATCGCTGATGACATCCGTGGTCGGCTTGAGGGTTGGCTGGCCCGTCGGCGCGACTGACCATGTCCGCAACCCGCGACATATTGCAAAGTTATCGTTCACCGCGTGTGGTGATCCGTCGCCATCTGGATCGTGGCGTGAATGAGGGGCGCGTATTGATGTTCCTCATCGCGGCCTGTTTGCTGGTGTTTATCTCGCAATGGCCCAATGTTTCGCGTCAGGCACAATTGGACCCCTCAATCCCGCTGGATATGCGGCTTGGGGGGGCAATGCTGGGGTGGTTGTTCATCGCGCCGTTGTTCTTTTATGCGCTGTCCGGTGTCAGCTATATGGTGGCGCGGGTTTTCGGCGGACAAGGCACCACTTATGGCGCACGGTTAGCACTGTTTTGGTCCATGCTGGTGGTGGCACCGCTTTGGTTGTTGCATGGGTTGACTGCCGGACTTATTGGGGCAGGGCCGCAGTTGACAGGGATAGGTTTGGTACTGTCGGTGGCGTTTTTCTGGATCTGGATCAGTTCACTGGTCGAGACGCAAATGCAGGGTTGAGGACTGAGAAAATGTATGACGTAGAAAAGATCCGCACAGATTTTCCAATCCTTTCGCGCCAAGTGAATGGCAAACCTTTGGTTTACCTCGACAACGGGGCTTCGGCGCAAAAACCGCAAGCGGTGATTGACGCTGTCACCGCAGGCTATGCCGATGAATATGCCAATGTTCACAGAGGTTTGCATTACCTCTCCAATCTTGCCACCGATAAATACGAGGCTGTGCGCGGCACCATCGCCAAGTTCCTGAATGCCAGCGACGAGCGCGAAATCGTGCTGAATTCCGGCACCACCGAGGGCATCAATCTGGTGGCCTATGGTTGGGCGATGAACAATCTAAAGGCTGGCGATGAAATCATCCTGTCGGTGATGGAGCACCATGCCAATATTGTGCCGTGGCATTTCCTGCGCGAACGCATGGGCATCGTGTTGAAATGGGTCGATATTGATGCGCTGGGGGACTTGGACCCGCAACGGGTTCTGGATGCGATCACCGACAAAACCCGCTTGATCGCTGTCACGCATATGTCCAATGTTTTGGGCACTGTGGTTGATGTGAAATCAATCTGTGACGGCGCGCAGGCCCGTGGCATTCCGGTGTTGGTCGATGGCTCGCAAGCCACCGTGCATATGCCTGTCGATGTCGCGGATCTGGGCTGTGATTTCTACCCGATTACGGGCCATAAACTCTATGGCCCCTCGGGGTCAGGCGCGATTTACATCAAAGCCGAGCGTATGGCCGAGATGCGCCCCTTCATGGGCGGCGGCGATATGATCGACGAGGTTTCACGCGACAAGGTGACCTATAACAAGCCACCGATGATGTTCGAAGCGGGCACACCCGGCATCGTTCAAACCATCGGGTTTGGCGTCGCGCTGGACTATATGATGGATCTGGGCATGCACAACATTGCCGCCCATGAGCGCACCCTGCGCGACTATGCCCGCACCCGTTTGGATGGATTGAACTGGCTGAACGTGCAGGGGCAATCCGCCAGCAAGGGCGCGATATTTTCGTTCACCATGCAAGGGGCGGCCCATGCCCATGATCTGTCCACGGTGCTGGACAAAAAGGGTGTGGCAGTGCGCGCCGGGCACCACTGCGCGCAACCCTTGATGGAGCATTTGGGGGTTGTCGCCACCGCCCGCGCCTCGTTTGGGCTCTACAATACCAAGGCCGAGGTCGATGTGTTGATCGACGCGTTGGAGCTGTGTCACGAGTTGTTTGCATAACGGATTCCCAGCTTTTTAGTGCACTTTAAATCCATCCAAATTAAATCTTGAGCTGCGCGTAATTGGAGGGCCCCATGAGACACGCAAACTCAAAAAGGTTATAGATGAAATATATTTTTCTGTGTTGTGCCATGGCTTTAGCCGCTTGCCGAATTGACCTGCCACTAAGAATTTC